>CAZULB010000001.1:0-8494 GCA_964621155.1 uncultured bacterium
CCCATATGCGCAGGATTCAACGGCAGCACACCCTGCATGCGCTGAATCGTGTACGCGATCAGCGCGCCGGCCAGGTTGAAGACCAGAACGGCAAACGCATAGCGCTTCCAATCCATGTCAAGATCGGCCGGCACGCGCGCGATGCGATAGATGAAACGCTCGAGCGGCCCGAAGAGCCGGTCGCCGATACGGGACTGGCCTTCGTAGACACGCGCCATGTACGCGCCGAGTGGCGCTCCCAGCACAATGAGCAGCGCGAAGTAGACCAGGCACTGAAGGACAGCGTTGTGGCTCATGACAGCTTCTCCGGAAACAGCAGCGCGAAGATCAAGTACCCGATCAGCAACGCGGCCACGACGCCGCCGATGATGGTAAGCACGACCATGGCACTACACCCGGGTGCACAGGCGCACGAACGCCCGGCACAGGAGGAAGAACACCAGAGTAATCACGATGAATAGAGCGTCGAACATGGTTCACCCGGCGGGCGGGCCTGTGCGAGTGGCACACAGGTCTCACGCACCCATCATGGACGACCACGCGTCAGTATGGTGTCAGGGCGCGTGCGATTCGCGTCAAGAAAGTGTCAAGATTGGCCCCGGCGGGAATGCCCGGGAATCAGTAGTCCGTGAGAGATCGGGGAGGGATGGCGACGCGCAACGCATTCACAACCGCGAGCACGTCGATGATTTCCTGTGTGATCGCGCCGGCAACCGGGTGCAGGTAGCCCGCCGCGGCAAACAACATGCCGATGATGCTGACCGCCATGCCGCCGATGGCGCTCTGCAGAGCGATGGTTCGCATGCGCCGGCCGATGTGGAGCAGTTCATCCACGCGCGCGAGCGAGCTGTCGAGAATCACCGCACCGGCCGCCTCGGAGGTAATGTCGCTGGCCTGGCCGAACGCAACCCCGACCGTCGCCGCCGTGAGCGCGGGCGCGTCGTTGATACCGTCACCAAGATAGAGCGTGTTGGTACGCGCGGTCTCCGCGCGCACCAGAGCCAGCTTCTGCTCCGGGCTCTGACTGGCGCGCACGTCCGTGATGCCGACCTTCTCGGCGAGATAGCGCACCTCGGATTCGCGGTCGCCGGAAATCAACATCACCCGCTCCATCTGATGCCGGCGGAACAGGTGCTGGATGAACTGCGATCCGTCGGCGCGCGGCTCGTCGCGGAAACGCAGTGTGGCCGCATAGCTGCCATCGACGAGAACGATTGCTTCCATCCCGTCGGCGGTTTCCGGGAGCCGCGCGGCATCGCTCGGATTCTGCGCGAGATACTTCTTCCGGCTCGTGACCTGCACTGCCTTGCCGCGCACGGATCCGCGCAATCCTTCGCCCGGTTTCTCGCTGACCTGCACCGCCTCGGCGAGAGCAACATTGCTCTTTTGCGCGGCATTGATCACGGCATCCGCCAGCGGGTGTCGCGAATACCTTTCCAGGCTCGCCGTAAGCGACAGCACCTCGTCGCTCGTGATGCCCTCGGTGACAATCACGCCGGTCAACGTGGGCTCGCCGTAAGTCAGCGTACCCGTCTTGTCGAACAACGCAACGCGGCACTTGCTCACCTTTTCGAGAATGGCGGGATCGCGCACGATGATCCCGCGCCGCGCCGCCAGCGACACCGAACCAATGATGGCGACGGGAATGGCGATGAGCAGCGGGCACGGCGTCGCAACCACGAGCACGCTGAGAAAACGATCGGCGGAGCCGCCGATGATCCACGCCAGCACGGCGATACTGACGGCCACGGGCGTGTATATGGCGCCGAGCTGGTCGCCGAGACGGCGGATGCTGGGCCGCCGCTGCTCCGATTCACGCATGACCTGCATGATCTTCGCGTAGCGCGAATCCACCGCGAGGCGCTCGGCGCGAATGGTCAGCGCCGACTGGCCGTTCACCGCCCCCGAGAGCACCGCGGCCCCCGGCGCTTTCGACATCACGTAGGGTTCGCCGGTGAGATACGACTCGTCCATGCTGCCATGGCCTTCCACCACCGTGCCGTCGACGGGGCAGATCTCGTGCGGGAACACGACGAGCAGGTCACCGATCACAATCTGGTCGAGCGACACGTCCCGAACATGAGCGTTGGTTTTTCTGTGCGCGACGTTGGGCATGCGCCGCGCCAACGCGTTCAACACCGACGAGGCGCTGCGCACCGCGTACGCCTCCAGGGCCTCGCCACCCGAGAGCATGAGCACCACGAGCACACCGGCCAGGTACTCATGCAGAATGACGGCGGTGACGATCGAAATCCCGGCCAGAAGATCCGAAGAGAATTGACGGCGCAGGACTTTGCCCGCCAGACCGAGGACAAGCGGCGCCCCGCCGAGCACGAGGGCAACGATGAGTGGGATCTGGTGCGCGGGAAGGCCGCGCACCGGCGCGTCGACGTGGAGCGCGTAGCGCATCACGAGATGCGCGACGATGGCGACGATCGCGAGCGTCGCGATCGTGCCCTGGCGGACGAAACGGGAAATGGCCGCGCGCGCGGTGGACGGAACAGCCGGTGCGGGCGACATCACGAACTCCTGCATGGGCGGGCCATGCGCAGATGATAACTATTCGCGCAGGGCTGTGGGAATCGGGTTCTCGGTATTGGGAAGGTCGTTGGTAATGGCGGCAATCCACCAGCGCCCGTCCTTGCGCACGAGCTCAATGCTGTCGACACCGGGCTGCGCCGGCTTGTCCTTCCAGTCGAGCAGGCGCGCTTCATAGAGCACAAGGATGTGCGCTATGTCACGGAACTCGGTGGGCGCCATGCGCACGATCTTTTCCTCGAAGCCCCGTTCGCTGGAGCGGGCCTTCTGGTTCCAGGCAATGAAATCATCGATCCAACCCTGTACGGTGAACGTATTCAGCGCGTCCCTGGACTCGCGCAGCACAATCACGGCCTCGGGAAGGAAGAGCGTGCGTACCTGTTCCCAGTCGGTGTCCCCACCCACGGGGACGCACACCAGACGGTAGAGTTCGCGCACCACACCCTGTGCGCTTTGCAGCTCGCCGGCCCGAACCGGTTCGCCGCATAAGGCAGTACGGGACATCAGAGACAGAAGAAAAACGGAGATAAGAACGCGGCGCATGTGCATCACCGCGGCCAGCATAGCGCCGCGCGTGCAGGGCGCGCCAGCGCTAACGGGGCCGGGGCTCGAGGCGCGTCATGGTGCCGCCGGCTGCGATGGTGGCCTGCGTCTGACGGAGATTGCGGTTCATGAGCGCAAAGAGGAGCGCGTTGCCGACGATCCAGAGCGTGGTCGCGACCGCAGGCACAATCTGTTCGTACGTCATGCGCGAATCGCCAAACAGTCCGGTCACGTGCTCCCACGGTTTGAGGGGTGGAAACCACTTCTTGAGCAGCGGCTGCACGATGATGAGGGCGAAGGCGTTGTAGGCCAGCGTGCCGATGAAGAGCTTTACCGACTGCGTCATCCACGGCCACAATACGGCACGGGTACGCAGCACGGAAGCGGTGGCCGAGAGCCACGCCAGCGCGGCGGCGAGCGGTCGTATGACGTGATAGCGGGTCATGCGTGATGCGTCCCGCGCCACCGCATCGCTTCCCCATGCCTCCCTATGAAGGAGCGCGGGGGCGCAAATGATCATGAAGCGCGGAACGCTGCAGACATTGCAATAACCAGACCGGGGCCGCCCGCAGAAAAGCGGCGTCACCGCGCGCAGAGCGCCCGCGTCAGTGTGCCCGCGCTTCCCTGTAGGCGCTCTGTACCAGGGGGGCCAGGAAGAAACCATCGAAGAGGAACGCGAGCATCTTGTTGCTTCCGACCGTCGCCGCCCGCAAGTCGTCCACCCTGACTCTCTTCTGCGCGGCCTCCAACGAGTCTCCGCTTGCGACGGCCGCGTTGGTCTGATTGCGAATCGAGACGAGCAGCGCGCGCGTTCGATCCACGCCCCGCATGTCGCGCATCACTTCTCCGTGGCCGGGGACAATGATGCGCGGATTGAGCTTCTTGATTTCGTCCAGAGCCTGGATCCAGCCACCCACATTACTGCGGTATGCGAACGGGAGCGGATTGTCGACGATATCCCCCGCGATCAGGATGCGCTCAGTTGGCAACCACACCACAGCGTCTCCTTCGGTGACAGCCGGACCCAGATGCAGTATTTCGATCGCGCGCTGGCCGCGGCGCAGCACCAGTTTGTCGTCAAAGGTCTGGTTCGGAAGCGTCAACTCGAACTGCGCTTGCTCCGCGAGATATTGTTCCATGATTGCGATGGTGGACTTGTATGCCATCAGTTCTTCCGGGGAAATCGGATTGCCGTCGACCGTCCGGTTCGAATCCACGCACGCATGAAAGAACTTGAGGCCATCCGGCGCGTCCGTCACCTGTTGTTTGCGATTCGTCACTCCGATTCCCGCCATGTCCCGCTTGGTCGATGACGTCGCAATAATCGCGACGTCCGGATTGCCCGCGCGAACAAGTTGGTTTCCGAACGTGTGATCGTCGTGCCAGTGCGTGTTGATCAGAACACTGATCTTGCGTCGGGAACCGTCCCGCGCAAACCCCAGCACATTCGCGGTTCGCTCGCGCGTGAACTGGGTGTCGACGAGAATGACGTCGTCGCCGGATACGATGAATGCTGAATTGGAATGATTGGCAAGGCCGAGTGGATCTCTACTAACAACGACGAATACACCGGGCGCAATCTCTTCAGCGGGCTTCCTGATCTGGGAGGCCTGCGTCGATGACGCAATCAGAAGCGCACTGAGCGCAAGACCGACGGGACGCATGCGCGCATCATAACAAATGCGCGCAGCGCCACCGTCGGTAAACTACTGTTTGTGCTTGATGAAGGTTCCATTGCGCAGCTCGGCGTAGGCCTGGCGCAGCTCATCGGGCGTGTTCATCACGATCGGACCCTGCCACGCCACCGGCTCCTTGAGCGGCTGGCCCGACACGAGCAGGAAACGCATGCCCGCCGGACCCGCCTGCACGGTGACTTCGTCGCCGCGATCGAAGAGCACCAGCGAGCGGTTGCCCACCAGGTCCTTGATCTCGCTGCCGTCGGGCTGGATGCGGTCGGTCTGCACGGCCTGCGGCTCGGACGCATCGCGGAACGTGCCCGCGCCCTCGAACACGTAGGCAAACGCGTGACGCGTGGTCTCCACCTTGAAGCTCTTGCGCCTTCCCGCCGGCACCGAGATGTCGAGATAACGCGGTTCGGCGGCGATGCCGTCGACGGGTCCGCGCTTGCCGTTGTAGTCGCCGACAATCACACGTACAAGTGTTCCATCGTCATCGCCCACAGTCGGGATCTCGAGCGAGGGCACATCCTGGTAGCGCGGGTTCGTCATCTTGAGTGAGCGCGGCAGATTGGCCCACAACTGGAAGCCGTGCATGCGGCCGCTGGCGTCGCCCTGCGGCATCTCCTGGTGCAGAATACCGCTGCCCGCCGTCATCCACTGCACATCGCCGGCGCCGAGCTTGCCGCGATTGCCCAGGCTGTCGCCGTGGTCCACTTCACCCGCGAGCACATAGGTAATCGTCTCGATGCCGCGGTGCGGATGCCACGGGAATCCGGCCAGGTAGTCCGACGGCCGCTCGTTGCGAAAATCGTCGAACAACAGAAACGGATCGAACTCGTCGGTCTTGCCGAAACCGAACGCTCGGCGCAGGCGCACACCGGCGCCTTCCATGGTCAACTGGGACTCGCTGATACTCTTGATGGCACGAATCGACATAGGCGCTCCTCTGTTGTCCGCAAAGATAGAGGCGAAAGAACCGCCGCGCAAATGCCCGCGCAGAGCCCCTACATCAGCGCTGCGTCGAGGGTAATCGCGAGGCCCGGGCGGAGCAGATTCGACACCGGGCACTTCTTTTCCGCCTCGTCGGCCAGACGCTTGAAAGTGTCGTTGTCGAGGCCCGCCACCTTGCCGCGCGTCTCGAGGTGCATCTTGTTGATCTTGCCGTCCTCGAGCGAAATGGTGGCCCTGGTCACGATGGTGTCGGGAACGTGCCCCTGTTCGCTCAAGTAATGCGAGAACGCCATGCTGTAGCACGCCGCATGCGCGGCGGCGATCAGCTCTTCGGGGTTGGTTCCCTTCGCGTTTTCAAAACGCGTGGCGAACGTGAATGGCGTGTTGGTCAGAACGCCGCTGGCCGGCGCGTTGATGGAGCCGTTGCCATTTCTGAGATTGCCGCGCCAGGTTCCGGACGCGGTACGTTGGATTGCAGCCATGATGTCTCCTTGGTTGCGGTGGGAGCACCGGTCTTGAATATGGCCGAAGACTACGACGGTGAGCGCAGCGTCCGCAAGCCGTGCGGGGACTGGATGGATGCGACCAGTTCGCGGCCGGCGACACAACGCGAGTCGAGCACGAACTGCGAGGCTCCCTCGAACCCGGTCTGCAACGATTGCAACGAACAATCCGATGGGCGCATGGTCATCGCCGGGTGAGGCCCGTTGAGCCACTGAATGAGAACCGGCATCGTCTCGGGTATGCGACCGCCATCCGGAATTGTAATCAACCAGTTCAGCGCGCCGCGGCTCATGGGCGCGATGCGAGGGGCAGGAATACCGAGGGCACCCGCCGCGGCGTGGATATCATCGACTCGCGCCACCCACGTCGCCAGACCGGGCGTGGTCACGCGATCGAGGTTGAACCAGCGCGGCGTTCCGGGTGCCGTCATTTCCGGATCGATGGCGAGCACTTCGAGATAAGTAGAATCGTCCAGCGGGAGCAGAAGATTGTGGGTTCCCATGGCGGGATGCGTGCCGCCGGGCTGCATCTCCACACCCAGTTGATCACGAATGTACGCAGCGCCCGAGGCAAGCGAGGGCGCCGTCACCACCAGGTGGTCGATAGCGGCGTGGATCATCGCTTCGGATCGTCGCTTCGGCGCAGATAGAACGCGGCCTGGTCGCCCAGTCCCTGCGCGTTGAGGATGTCGGCCTTGCGCTCGAACTCTTCGATTTCCGCCGCAGAAAAGACCGGAGCACCATTGCGATACGAGTTCGGATCGCGCAATGGGATGTCCCTTCGGTACTGCTCGCTTCCCCAGAACTGAAATGCCGTGGAATCGAACACGGTGTCGACGATGGCAAGCCCGGCTCGCTCCGCGATGAGCGCGAGACTTCTGGGTGTATGCAGGAACAGATGTCGCGGGGCGTCGAGCTGCACCCAGTCGGCACGATAGGTCGCAAACGCGGCACCCGACGCCACCGGAAGGCGCATGAGCACGGCGCCGCCGGGATTGAGAAGCGCGCGCACCCGGGTCAACACGGACTGTGGTTCGTCCATGTGCTCGAAGGTGTGGTGCAGCATGATGAAATCGTGCGTTTCCTGGTGCGTGTGGATGGTGCGTTTCCACACCCGCACACCGTTGCCGTAGTCGATGTCAGCCGCCACGAATGGATCAACACCGGTCAAGCGCTTGAACCCGTACGACCGCATGCCGAGCAACAATTCTCCCGACCCGCTGCCGATGTCGAGTACTGATTGCGCGCGGTTGACCCGCGCGTGACGCACGTACTCAAGGGCGTGAGGAATTCCGTAACGCCGCGCCATCAACCATCCCACCGGGTTGGGTCGCCCCAGCAGATGATCCGCGCGCATGTGCTGCAGCGCACGGCGCGCGCGGCCTTCGCCATGCGCCGCTGCGTAGGAGTAATAGTCGGGCGGGTAGTAGCGTCCCAGATCAGCGGGGACATGGGCGATCTGAACGCAGCCGCACGCGGAGCATTCGACGTATTCGAATGCGTCGCGCATGCCGAACATCATCTCGCGGGCCGTCAGCGTGCGGTTGCCTTCAGCGTTTCCGCATATCCGGCACAGGAGACTCACGACAGGTTCCGCAGTGACCATGGTGCAGCTATTTCACCACGTAGGCGTCGCTCTTGACACCCTGAAATACCGGTTCACGGCATTCTCCTTGGTAACGGTCCTGTGGCGCGACCAGTCTACACGAGAAAACACGAAACGCTGTGCTACTTCTTGCGTGTGAGCTGCGGGAGTCGCTCTCCCCGAGCGGAGTGAAACACGAGCTTCTCCAGACGGGAAAGCCGGGTGGCCTCCTGTTTGGCACTGGTTACCCAGTGATTGACCTGCTTGCGGTAGCCGGGCGGCTGCGCGAGGTAGAACTTCCAGGCCGCGGCGTTCTTGCGCATCAACTTCGCGTACTTCGGATCGAGGTCAACGGTTCGATTTGCAATCGAGTAACCCTTGTGATCCTTGTCGCGGCGAGCTTCGTATATGGCGAGTCCCGCGGGTCGCATGTCGCCGGACGCCACGAGCTCCTTGATCTTGCGCAGATTGATTGCGCTCCAGATACTGGCCGGTTTTCTGGGCGTGAAGCGTACTGTGTAGCTGTGTTCGTCGACACTCCGGCGTATGCCGTCGATCCAGCCGAAGCACAATGCCTGATCCACGGATTCCGGCCACGTGATGCTGGGTCGGTCCGTGCTCTTCTTGTAGTAACCCACCCACAGTTCGCGCTTCGTGGCGTGATTTTTCTCGAGCCAGGCACGAAACGCGGCGGG
>CAZULB010000001.1:8594-79160 GCA_964621155.1 uncultured bacterium
AGCACGCTGCTGACAGTCGACTTGCCCCAGCCGCCCTGAATCACTTCGAAATCGCTGGCGTGGAGGCTGTGGAACGCGGGGTTGAGAATGCCATTGTTCCAACGCGCATCCATGGTTCCCGTCACGTACATGTCGCTGCCGTTATCGGCGATGATCAGGCCGTAGGTTTTCATGGCCTGGAAAATTCTGCGCATCTCCGGCGTATATCCGCTGATATCCTTGGATGCCTTGAGTCGAAGGCGCGTGCCCAGCGGCGGCGCGCCCACCGTGTTGCCGGCTTCGTGCGATGCGGGCCACACATAGCCATTGGTGGCGCGCACCGCGACGCGAAAGGCGTGCGTGATGGGCGTGGTATCGACTACTTCATCGTAGCGCACGAGTCCGGGGAACACGGCCAGGCCGGCGGCGTCGGTGGATGTCCACCCTTCCTTGCGGCGGTAGTTCGACTTGAGGTCAAACACGGCGCCGCACGTCGCTTCCCAGCGCGAACCCGTCCATCTCGTACCCGCCAGTTCATAGAGAATCCAGCGGTCACGATCGACGAGCAGCATGTGACGATCACCGCTGGTATTCCCGCCCGCCACTGCGTTCTCGATGTAGTTGGGTTGGGTCTTGGCTTCCTCCGGAATGGGATAACCGGTCGGCATTCCCGGGGCACCCTTGTCGCTCTCGCTTCCGTACGCGGTGAATGTCACCTGCGAGAGCGCCTGCGTGCTGGATACGCCGATGTACGGAATGCCGTACGGCGGCGGCGCCATGTCGGGATGCAACTCACGCCCGCTACCGATCCACGAGATGTACGCAGCCGATTTGCTATCGAGGGGCGCTTTGCTGATATCGAGATTCCACCAGTTGCTGTAGGGGAGCACCTGTTGCGCTGAGAAATTTTCCAGAAGTCGCACTGTGACCGCCGGACCGACGGGATCGATCAGACCGCCCGCGCGTCCGCCTTGGCCGTTCAAGTCGTTGGGACTCGTCGGGTCATCGGAGCACGAAGCGAACAGGCCGATGGCCAGGGCCGCCAATGCGGCCGTAAGTTCTTTCTTCACGAGGTAGCCTCCCGGGTGGACGCTGGACGTCCGGGATTAAAGGCGGCTACGCCTTGGTTGATCGCGACTAGGGGGCCTGCAAATTAACCGGGCGAAAAACTCCGCTTCAGAGGGTTGCGGAGTGTCCAGCGTGCGGCGACCGTGAGCGGAGCCAGCGATAAAGTGAGAGACGTCACTCACGTTCGGGGTCCGCTTACACAGCAGACCCGACCGCACGCTGCGGACTTATGTGTAGGCCAAAATGCAGCCATGCCACAAATCCGTCAATACATATTGGCGTCGATCCGCCGCTTTCTCGCCCCATTTTCTGTAAGTGCTTGAGTGAAAAGAGAAAAGCGGTCGCAGGCGCGACCGCTTTTCTGTGGATAAGAGTTTACCAGGTACTCTTGTCGAACTCTTTGCGCGGCTATCAGGGCGAGAGCGTCGCTCCCCAACCCAGCTTGATTACTTCGAAATCATCGGCATAGAGACTGTGGAACGCGGGATTGAGCACCCCGTTGTCCCACTCCGGATCCATCGTGCCGGTGACGTACATGTTACCGCCGTTGTCGGCGAGGATGAGTCCGTAGGTCTTCATGGCCTGGAAAATTTTTCTGATCTCGGGCGGATAGCCGCTGATGTCCTTGGATGCTTTGAGTCGCAGACGCGTTCCGAGCGGCGGCGCACCCGGCGTGTCGCCCGCTTCGTGCGACGCGGGCCACACGTAGCCGTTGGTTGCGCGGGTCGCGAAGCGGAACGCATGCGTGATCGGCCCCGGTGCCACGACCTCGTCGTGACGCACGAGTCCCGGAAACACGGCAAGCCCGGCCGCGTCGGTCGATGTCCAGCCTTCGGGACGGCGATAGTTCGTCTTGAGATCGAACACCGCACCCGATCCTGCCTCCCAGCGTGAACCGTTCCACCGGGCCTGGTAGAGTTCGTAAAGCAACCAGTGATCGCGATCGATGATCAGCAGGTGGCGATCGCCGCCGGTGTTGCCACCCGCGACCGCGTTCTCGATGTAGTTCTCCCGCGAACGCGCCTCGACGGGAATCGGATACCCGGCCGGCCTGCCGGGCGCCCCGGCGTCGCTCTCGCGCCCGTACGACGTGAACGTTACCGGCTCGAGCGGCGTATCGCCGCTCACACCGATGTACGGAATCCCCCACGGCGGCGGCGCCATATCCGGATGCAGGCGCTGGCGCGCAGTGGGATTGCTCTCCGTGCGGCCGCTGATCCAGTTGATGTACGACGGCGAATTGGCATCCACCGGTGCATTGGTGATCTCGAGATTCCACCAGTTGTTCGCCGGCAACACCTGTGCGGCGGAAAAATCTTCCAGGAGCGCGGCTCCACTGCCACCTCCCGGCGGAAGAACCGGATTATTGATGCTGGATGACGGACCCTGGGGGGAGTCCTTGGAGCATGCGGCCAGGATGCCGACTGCCAACAGCGACAGCGCTACCCGGGCCAGGATCGAATTGTGAATCATGATGTGCCTCCAGGGAATTGCGAGGCACGTAGAGCAAGATCGTCGCCACGCACGATGAGGCACGATGAGGAGTCATGCGGAGCACTCCAGTTTGCGCGATGCACAGGATTGTGCCGCGAGCGCGTTGTGAATGGCTCGCGCGCCGCCGCGGTGCGCCGCCTTGACAGACGTCAGTGCGTCGTCCTACCATCTGGGCACATATCGATCCCCGTGCGCCGCGCCTTCGCTTTCGACGCGGCTTTAGGGAAGAGGGTGTGAATCCCTCGCGGACCCGCCACTGTGATTGGCGAGCCGTGCGCCCAGACCACTGGCCCAGAAGTATGACGAGGCCGGGAAGGGGGCGGCGGCGCTTGAGCCATCAGCCAGGATACCTGCCGGAGATCGCCACCATCCAAATCCTCTTCGAGGCTTGAGAGGAACGGGATGACACAATCACTGCTCTACATTTTCTCCGCGGACGACCGCTGACACGCGGCGCGTTTGCCCTTCTATTGCTGACGACCGCGCGCGCGCGATCGGCGCCGGCCGACGCCACCGTTCCGGCCATTCCCGACTCGATCCCGGTGATGCCGCCCATCATCGTGACGGCGAAGCGGCCCGATTTTCGTTCCGACATCGTGAACCGGCCGGGATTCGTCGCGTTGGTGGACATGTCGCAGCGCAGGGACCGCGTGGAGGACCTGCCCGCGATTCTTTCCCAGCTGGTGGGCGTGCGTGTTACGCAGTATGGGGGGATGGGCAGCTTTGCGACGGTGTCGATTCGCGGCTCGTCGTCGAGCCAGGTGCGCACCTTCCTCGACGGGATTCCCATCGATGATCCCTATCTGGGTATCACCAACATCGGCGATCTTCCCCTGGGCGGAGTTGACCGCGTCGAGGTCTATCGCGGGTTTTCTCCTCCCGCGCTCGGTAGTGCCGCGATGGGTGGTGCGGTGCAATTGGTCTCGCGCATGGACGGCACGCACGATGCGCTGCTCTCTGGTGTGGAGGCAAACGCGTCCGCGGGATCTTTCGAAACCCGCCGGGAAGCAATTTCGTTCTGGCTAAAACCCCGCCAATTTCGTTTCTTCGGACACGGAACCCATGAGTCGTCGGCCGGTGATTTTGAGTTCGTCGACGACAATGGAACTCGGGAGAATCCTGATGACGATCGCACCACGGCTCGGGTTAACAATGACTTCGACGCGTGGAGCGGCATGCTTCGGGGCAGCGCCGAGATGCCGGGAGTGGGAACCGTGCTCGCGGGCTACTACGACGCCGCGCGCAACAATGGTGTTCCGGGCCTCGGCTCGAATCAATCGGTCAGTGCCCGCTCTGAACGGCGCCGTCGCCTCGGCCAGGTACGGATAGAGGGTGCTCCGCGCTGCGACGACCGCCTCGCTTGGACGGCGGCCGGTTTCTATCATCGTGCGAACGAGAAGTTCCACGACCCCGACGGTGAGATAGCGCTCACCGCGGAAGAGACAGACAACACGATCAACGCGTACGGTGGAACGGCGCGCCTGAAGTATCTGATTCCGGGTAACCGGTTCTCTGTTGAGGCGAATTACTCTGCAACGACAGAGCAGTTCCACCCGGCAGAGACATTGCCCGCACAAGAAAACGGCCCGGACCGCTGGCGGCGGACGGTGATGATTGCGCTCGGGGGCGACGCGTATCTCATCGGCCAGTCGTTGGTGGTCTCGGGCCTTTTTCGTTATGAGCGGCACGCCGACGAGTTCGGCGATGAATCCGATTACCCCTGGCTTCCCCCCACCGCCGAAGGACGTTTCGAGCACGAGACGACCTCGCCTGGCGCCGGCGCGCGCTGGCACGCGCGATCGTGGCTCACCCTCAAGGGCAATATCGGGCGCTACTACCGGCTTCCCACTTTTCTGGAACTGTTTGGCAACACCGGCGCGGTTACCGGAAATGCCGCTCTCGAACCCGAAGAAGGTGTCAATCGTGACGCCGGCTTCACGGTGAACGTCGCTCGCGCCGGGTTTGCGCGCTCGCTCTTCGCCGAGGTGAGCTACTTCGACAACACCGTCGACAACCTCATCCTGTTCTGGCCCAACTCGCAATGGACGACTCAGCCCAGCAATATCGGAGCCGCGCGCATTCGCGGTATCGAGAGCAGCGTAAGCGCCGCGTTGCCGTATCAATTCGATGTGAGTGCCGCGTACACGTTCATGGACGCGGAGGACACCGGCAACCTGGCGCGATACCACGGCAAGGCTCTTCCGTCCCGCCCGCGGCACGACTTCAACGGCTCGCTGTCGTATTCGTGGCACGCGCTGCGGGCGACGTACGAGCTGCACTACATCAGCGCCAACTATCTCGACCGTTACAACGCAATGCTGACCGACGCGCGCGATCTGCACTCGTTGATTCTGACGCTGCGCGCGCCGGTTGACGGACTCTCTCTCTCGCTCGAAGGACGCAATCTGGGCGACGTGCACACCGCAGACGTGGCGGGCTTTCCCCTCCCCGGCCGGAGCGTGTATTCGACGCTGGGATATCGGTATTAGTCGGTAAACCCGGCGTCCGTTGCGGCGCCGCTATAATGGAGGAACGCGAGCATGTTCAAGAATTCCCGATCTGCCCTTCTCTGCCTGTTGCCGGCCCTGGCCGGCGCGCTGGCGCTGGCCGCGTGTGAAGAGGATTCAGTTTCGTCGGGCCTGCCGCCCGTGCAGGGCTATTTCGCTTTCGTCACCACCACCGACTACCAGACCGGTTCCGCGTCCGTTGTCAGCGCGGACGATTCCGTGCTGGCGGCAGTCAACGATGTGGCCTTGCTGCACAGCGACGCCCTCGCACGCGCATACGGAGGTCTCATTTATGCACTGAACCGCCAGGGCGCAGACAACGTGACTGTGATTGATCCGCTTGACGGATTCCGCATTCGCCGGCAGTTCAGCACCGGGAACGGCTCCGACCCCGAAGACATCGTGTTTCAGAACGCGAGCCGCGCATTCGTGTCGCGCTACAACGAAAATCAGGTGTGGATCGTCAACCCCAACACCGGCCAGCGCTCCGGCCTGATCGACTTTTCGTGGCTGGCGGACGCCGACCTCGTTCCGGAGATGGCGCACATGGTGAAAGTCGGCAACCGCGTTCTTGTCGCCATCCAACGGCTGGATCGCAGCACGCCCTTTTTCGATCCGACCGGCACCAGCTACGTGGCGGTGTTCGATGCCGGCAGCGAACAGTTTATCGACGCCGAGCCGGGGACGAGCGGCACGCAGGCCATCAAGCTGGGTGGTGTCAATCCCTTCGGTGAGATGGTGTACAACACCGCGTCGGGGAAGATCTGGGTACCCACGGTGGGCTATTTCGGCATCGCGGACGGGGGCATCGAGGTGTTGGACCCGGTAACGCTTACGACCGGCGGCATCGTGATCACCGAGACGACACTCGGTGGCGATGTGACCGATGTCGTGGCTTTGGACGCCAATCGCGGCGCCGCCATCGTGAGCGACTCCAATTTCAACACACTGCTGGTCGGGTTCGATCTAACCACGCCTACGTCGATTGACACCATTTATGCGCCCGGCAGCTTTGCCCTGCAGGATGCGGAGCGCTCGCGCGATGGCCGCATTTTTGTTTCGGACCGGTCGGTTGCATTGCCGGGAATCCGTGTGTTTCGCGGCAGCGATCACACGCAGATTACCACCAACCCGATCGACGTCGGGCTACCGCCCGCCGACATCGAGTTCGTGACGACCAACTAGATGAGCGCTACGTTTCGAGCTGATAGAGCTGCCAGAGATCGCGCGTGCTCTGGTGCAGGAGCGGCTTCATGGCAAGGCGGCCGGTGACACCGATGCTTTTCTCCAAATGTTTGAGCTCGGTGAATTTCTCGCGCGTGCCGTCGGGCACGGCGGGTTTGAACCCGGCTTCCTTCATCATGAGTATGCCTTTGGCGCTGATGGCAAGCTCGGTATGAATGCGGAGATAGCAGAGCATGTCCACCACCACCGCGGGTTCGAACTGCCGCCCCAGCTCGGTGACATAGCGTCCGATCCGGCTGTCGCCCATGGTGCCCGAGTTCATGATCTCGAGCAGTTCGGCGTCGACATCCATCTGGCGCCCCAACCAATGGCGCGTCGCTCTTTCGCTTTCCCAGAAGGCAAAGATGAGAATTGCCGGCAAGGTGACGTGCAGCAGAATGGTCGAGAGCACGGGCGAAAGCAGGAAGTGGTTGAAGAGCGAATGTACCAGAATGACGAGCACGAGGGCCGGCACGTACGCCGTCCAGTGGCCGGCGCGCCGGTCCACGAGTGTGCGGGTTATGATGCCGTAGACGGCGGTCATGCCGCCGTGCATCACCGCGGTGCCCAGCCCGCGCACAATCCACACCACGATATTGTGCGTTTCCAGCACGCGGATGTAATAGATGTTTTCCACCAGCGCAAAGCCTGCGCCCACCGCAAACCCGACGATGGCTGCATCCACCATGAAGCCGATGCGCCGCCGCGCGATCAGCCACGCCAGCCATGCGGCCTTGAACGTTTCTTCGACCGGCGGCGCCGCATAACGCGTGATCAGAGCGCGCTTCCAGCCGGTGGCGTGCATGATGGAGTCGTTGATGGCGAGACTTACGACGGCAACCGCAATACCGATGATCAGCGCCGCCACCAGCTCGCGCGGGCGCACGAGCTGAAAGCTGTCGAGATAGTTCAGCACAAAGAGAAACACGACGACCGGAAGCAGGCTTACAAGAATGCGGACGATGATTTCCATTGCGGCTACATGATCTTGAGCGAAATCATGAACTCGGATTCCACTTCGCGGCCTTCCTCTTTGGCGGCCGCTGCGCCGATGGACAGCGTGGACTCGAGCGCAGAGAAAATGACGAGACGGAAATCGATCTGTCCGCCCCAGTTGATTGCCTCGCGCCGGAACGCGCTGTCATCCATGTTGGTGACCAGGCCGATGGTAAAGAGCGCCGGGCGCGCGTAAGTGCAGTAGAACTTCGGAACCCCCGCGCGCCGGAACCTCACCGGCGGGAGCGTCCACTCCACCATTGCCCTCGCGAAGTTGGTGCCGGAGATCGCATCGATCTCGGCGCCGGGAAACCGTTCGAAGTTGCGGTAGCGCTTCACCTCCTGGTGGTCGACGTAGTTGTTGCCGAATCCACCGAAGTAGAAGCTGGCAAAACTGTCGTCGCGGTTGCCGCGCGAATAACCGCCCGCGGCGCGCAGCCACACCGACGAATGATCGATGGGCGTGAGGGCGCCGACGTCCACCTGCGCGGTTCCCCTACCGTAAAAGTCACGATTCACCAGATTGCCCTCAACCCCCAGCGACCACAACACGCCTTTCTCGTCGTCGACGGCGCCAATGGTGCGCTGCACGCGTTTGTAGTCGAGGCTGGCCGTGGCGGCGCCGTACTCGTTGAACGTCGCCAGCACGTTCTGGTTGTAGGGCAGTCGTTCTAGCCCGCCGTACCATGCCGCGTTCACCGTGTATTCGAGGTAGCGCGGGCGATCCGCAATGATGAAGTCGGAGCGCTCCAGCACCACACCATGGCCCTTGCGGCTCACTTTGGTGGGGCCAAAGAAATCGTAGAAGTCGGAACGATTGTACGCCGCCTTGAGCGTCCACGGAAAATGGCGGAACACCATCTTCGCATGCCACATCTCCTTGTCGGGCGCGTCCGGCGAAACCCCGGCCACCACATCCCCACCGTGCACACCCAGCGGATCCATGAAGTTCCAGCGCACACCAATGGTCGTGTAGGCCTTGTAATACTCCGCGACGGGGTAGATGGAAGCCGCCGTAATGCTGCGGACGTTGTGGTACACGCCACGATATGTGGTCAGTGAATCCAGATTCACGTCGCGTGGCGACGGAAGCTTCCACTCCCGGAGCTCGGGATAACGCGTAACAACCTCGTTACCGAGATACTGGATCGCGTTCACATCGGTCAGCGTAGTGTCGGCAATGACCGCCGGGTGAAAGCCGTCGCCCGCATACGCAAAGACAACGAGCGAGTCGCCCATGGGAATAGGGCGGAAGAAGCCCACGTCAGTATTGGTGACGCAGTCCATGGCCGCGCGCTCGAAGTCCCACTTGAACACGTTGGACACGCCGGTCTGATACGACGTCCCGTAGAGATATTTACCGTCTTTGGCATACACGAAGTTGGCAGGCGCCGTCCTGTCGAACTCGTAGAGCGTGCGATACGAACCTCCACCCTTGAGCAGATCGACGGTGTCGAACTCGACCAGCTTCACGTCACCGTTGATTTCGAGGATGGAAGCCGTGAGATGCTTTCCATCGGGCGCGACATCCAGATCGAAGACGTCGCGGCCATAGGTGAGGTCCATCACCGGCAGGATGCACTTCCAGGCGTTGTACGGCGATGCGATGCGAACCAGAGTCGAGAACCCGTTGTGGTGCTGCACGCCCCAGAGTGCGCTGTCGGCTGCGCTGTAAGCCAGGTCGCCGATGCGGCAGTCGGAAATGAGCCGCGTCGACTTGCGCGTCTCCAAGTCGATCGCGTTCAGGTCGCGCCAGTGCTTGCCGTTGTTGGTGGTGTAAAACAACCGGCGCTGGTTCGGGTCGAAGGCAAGAGAGCAAACGTAGTAGAGCGCGGGTGTCTTTACTTCATGAAGCGATTCCATCTCACCGGTGGTCAGGTCGACTGATGCAACGTGTGCAAAGGCACCCGGATAGTTCACCGCTACCAGGAGTCGGCCGGTCTTCGGATCCACGAAACCGCGCGACACCGAGCCCAGGCCGCGCGTTCCCACCACACGCGCATGGGTGAGCGGATACTGCGCCACGGTTTCCAGATTGCGCGCCTGCCACTCGTGCTCGAACTCGATCCAGCGTTCCCACATGTCCTCCAGCGACACGCCAAACACGCGGTGGAACTGCGACGCGTAGTACGCATCCGAGCTGTCGGTGCGATTGACCCACGCCATCACCCTTTCCGGTCCCTGCTGGGCGGCCAGATACGACATGAAACGCGTGCCGTAGAGATACGAGTTCTGGCCGATCTGGAAATCGCTCGTCGTCCCTTCCGACTCGAGCCCGACGATGTCATAGAAATATTTTCTGTCGCGCACCATGGCACGGAACGCCATCTCGTCGTAGCCGCCGAGCGAGCGCCCGATGCCGCCGGCGAGCCACGTCTCCATGAAGCAGGCGATGCCCTCGTGGTACCAGCGCGGTGCGAAACGTCGCGGCGAGCACAGGTACGAGTAGATCATCGATTCCGGATTTTCGGAGTCGGCCAGCACCTTGCCACGGAAGAGCGACCGAAATACCCGGTCAATGTGGCTGGTCTTTTCGGAAGCGACCACGTGGAAGAGCTCGTGGCTCATGACCCAGTTGAAACGCTCGTTGGTCGGGCACGTCTCGTAGACGTATTCAAAGGGTTCGATGCCGAGCGTGATGTAGTTGTTCGGAATCGTCGACGTTCCGGCATAGCCGTAGTCGTCGAAGTCCTGCAGCAGGATCGTGACTTCTTCGCCGGGAACGTATCCGAGCGAGCGCTCGAAGTAGCCGTACGAGTTTTCAAAACAGCGGGCGAGGTGCGGAATGATGTAGGCGTGCGCGGGATCGTAATAAACGACGCGCAGCGTCTTTGTCTGCAGGCACTGCAGATCAAGCCCGGCGCGTGACGGTACGGCACCGAGTGCAGCAATGATTGCGATCACAATGGAGACGGTGAGGGCGCGCATCTCGTTCCGCAGCAGTCTACGTGAGTCGGGTACGGACCACAAGGTGATGACCGCAAAAACGGGGCGCCACGTTTTGGTTTCGTGGCGCCCCGTCTGGTCATTGCGAAGAAGTCGGGACTGATGTTGAACGAATGCTGTTAGTTCCTGGCCGCCTTCTCCATCTCGGGAGCCTTCTCCAGCGAAGCCTGGGCGCGGTCGCCGACAAAGGCACGCTCGAAGGCCGCGGCGCGCTCCGCTTCCGGCGCACGATCCAGGAAGGACGCACGCTCGGTCACGGTTGCATAGTTCAGGATCGCGGCGCGCTCGGCGTCCGTCGCTGCCTTTTCGAGCTTCACGCGTTCCGCTTCGGGCGCACGGGCGATGATCGAAGCGCGCTCTTCCTTGCTGGCGCGGTCGACGAACTTGGCACGCTCGGCCACGCTGGCACGCTCGACGATCGCCGCACGGGCGTCAACCGACATGCGCTGCGTCATGTTCATGCGCTCTTCGGCACTGGCACGCTGCAGGATCGAGGCACGCTCTTCGACGCTGGCCCTGGCCAGGACGGAGGCACGCTCGGTCGCGGTGGCGCGCTCGTACAGCTTGACGCGCTCGTCGGGCGTCGCACGTTCGAGCATCCTGGTGCGCTCGTCCGGAGTCGCCTGGTTGAAGATCGCGGCACGCTCGGCCACGCTCATGCGGTCGAGCGAGATGTTGGCGCGATCGATCATCTGGGCGCGTTCGGTCTCGGTGGCACGCTCGAACGCATCCGCCTCGACGCCGGCCTTCTGCAGCACTGAGGCGCGCTCCGTGATGTTCATGCGGCCGAGGATCGACGCGCGCTCTTCGGGCGTGGAGCGAGCGAGGAGCGACGCGCGCTCATCGACGCTGGCGCGCTCGAGAATCGACGACGCCATCTGCTTGTCCATGCGGCTGTACAGATTGAGACGCTCCTGCGCCGACATGCGGCCCATGATTGCCCCGAACGTTTCGAGGCTGGCCGGATCATTGGCCAGCGCCATGAAGAACGCGTCCGGCGCGGCGGCGTTGTTGTCCGTAACCACGTCGTTCGGCGTGATCTGTTCCGAACGATACTTGTCCACCGTGCCGATGGCGCCCGATACGTCGGTGCCGGTCGGCGTGGTGTTGCGGGATTTCATGAAAACGACGGAGCCAATGACGACGACACTCAATGCAATCAAAAGACTGGTTGACCTCTTCGACATGACCCTTCCTCCTTGGACGGTGGGTGTGTACTGAATTGCTGTCGATCGTACTACATTCGCCCGGATGCGAAGTTGGTGGGCGACCCAAGATTTTCTTCCCGAAACAGCGACGCCCCCGAAGGCGGGGCGTCCCCGGGTAAGTCTTAGTGGCCCGCCGGGCGCCCCTCGAAGACCGGCTGCCCCGCTTGAAGTAGTTTCAGGACAACAGCTTGCGCGGCTTCTCGGGAGCCGGAAAAGACCAGCGTAATGCCGCCTTCTCCGGTGTGCAGACCCTGCACCGAGGTCCGATTGGCGGCAAACGCGGCGGTC
Source organism: uncultured bacterium (assembly GCA_964621155.1). GTDB lineage: Bacteria > Krumholzibacteriota > Krumholzibacteriia > WVZY01 > JAKEHA01 > JAKEHA01. The sequence continues at coordinate 20,305 of CAZULB010000001.1, forward strand.
GCGGTTCCTTCTCTTTCGACGCGGAGAAGCTGCCAGGCGTCACCATCAAAATCGAGATGCCACTCGACGGGGACGGTCGACTGCAGCCGCAGCCGGACCGCCAGGTTGGAGCCCTGCTCTTCGATACTGGCGCCACCCGAGACGGTGCCTTTTTCGGTTTCTACCGGGATGGAACCGAGCGTGGCGCGCTCATCGGAAACCATCGAACCGGAAATGCTGCCCGGATCGACACTGCGCGCGTTCCACATGCCGGGACGTCCCTGCTGAACGGCTATAAGAATCAGAGCGCCCGCCGCCAATCCCAGACCGAAGGTGGACCAGGGGCGCAGCGCAACCGAGAAGAATCCTTTTCGCACCGGCGCCATCTGCACCGGCCGGCGCACGCTCTCGCGTTGCACGGCATCCAGAATGCGCGGCTCGAGTTCGGTGGGAGGCTCGGGCATGGGTTCGTGGTTCAACTTCTCGACCACGCGCGCCAACGACTCATAATAGGAGCGCGCCGTGGGATCAGCGGTGAGCACCTTCTCCAGCTCGGCGCGTTCGCGCGGCGATGCGACGCCGTCGATGGCCAGATTCATGAGTTCTATGGTTTTGGGCTCGATCATTCCGTGATCCCCCTTGCGGTCAGGATGTCCTTGAGCTGCTGACGGGCAGTAAACAGGCGGGACTTCACGGTCTTTTCCGGGACACCGAGCACGTCGGCCATCTCCTGGTAGGAGAAATCGTGGTAGTGCTTGAGCACGATCACCATGCGATAGTCCGGTTTCAGCATTTCGATGGCCTCGACGATCTCCTCGCTCAGTGCCGCGGCGCTGTGCGTCGCTTCCTGCGTGGGCGCCAGCACGACACTCTCCCCGCTCTGATACTCCTCGTTGCGTTTGGCCCGGTTCGTAAAGTTGATCGATTCATTGATGGTGATGCGATAAATCCAACTGAAGAACTCATGCCTGTCATCGTACGAATCGAGCTTCTGGTACACCTTCACGAACACGCCCTGCACGATGTCCATGGCGTCGTCCCGGTCGCGGGTCATGCGCAGCGCCAGGTGGTAGAGAGGCTTCTCGTACTTGCGCACGAGGGCATCAAAGGCGCGCGAATCACCCGCGAGGCATTGCCGGACCAGGATGGCGTCGGCGTTCGGGTCTTTCAGTGAAGACATACAGTCGGGGTGGCCGAAAAGTTGGCAAGAATATGCCGATCGGCCTGCGGAAGCGTTGATGGCACTGCTACTTGATAATGAACACCTGGCTGAAACCGGCGATGGAGAAGAGCTCCTTGATGTGGCGGCTCATGTGCGTCAGGACGAGGCTCTGCCCCTTTTCCGCGAGTCGGCGCTGAACGCCGAGAAGAACACCCAGGCAGGCGCTCGAGATGTAGTCCACGTTCTCGAAGTCGAGCTCGCACGTGGCCTCCACGGGCTTCAACTCTTCACGCAGTCGGTCCGCCTGAGCGGCGTCCAACCTTCCCACCAGAATGAATTCCCCGTTGGGGCCGCGACGGACATCGAGCATGAATTGCCTTTCGCCGAACAAGGAGATTACCACATCAGCGGAAGGCGCCGTATCTGATTCTGTGCAAGAGTCTTAGCGCGGCGTGCCCGGGCGAGCGAGAAGCGGCGAGTTGTCAGTCGTCGTTGCGAACCGATCCGCGCATGCGCTTGGTGGCAGAACGGCGGCGTTTGGCATCGACGCGGTTGGCCTTGGCGGCGCGCGAAACGCGGGTCATGCGGCGGTGTTTGGGAGGAGTGGCGGCGGTGCGGATCATTTCGACCAGACGTTCGATGGCGTCGGCACGGTTGCGCTCCTGGGTGCGAAAGCGGCGCGCCGTAATAATAAGGACGCCCTCGCGCGTGAGACGGGAGCCAACGCGCGAGACGAGTCGGGCCCGCACATCATCGGGGAGCGATCGTGAATGAGCGGCGTGGAACCGAAGCTGGGCGGTCGTCGCCACTTTGTTCACGTTCTGACCGCCCGGTCCCGACGAGCGCACGAAAGTAATGTCGAGCTCGGACTCGTCGATCGAGAGCGTGGGGGTGATGTGGATCCGGGCCACGGTCTACTTGAGCAACACCATCTTGCGCGACAGCGTGGTCAGTGCCGTGTCCAGCCGGTACAGATAAACTCCGCTCGCCAGCTGCTGGCCGCGATCATCACGTCCATCGAACGTGACACGGTGCGGACCTTTGGCCTCGACGGCGTCCACCAGCGTGCGCACCAGATGACCCGCCGTGTCGAAAACGCGAATGCGTACCGGTCCCGCCAGCCCCAGTGAATACTCGATGGTGGTTTCCGGATTGAACGGGTTCGGGTGATTTGCGTGCAGCTCGGTGAGTGCGGGCAAATCGCCCGCGCCGGTAGCCACGGGCTTGAGCCAGATGCCGTCGGTGAGGCCAACGCGACGCTGGGTGGCGCCGTAGGTAATGTTTGTGATGAGTGTGTCCGGCACGTAGCCGGGCGCCGAAAAGATGATGGTCACGTCCTCGTTGGTGCCGCGGGTGGGGCCGTCGTCATACAGAAAATAGAAGCGGCCATCGTCCTGGACGTGCTGCACAAAACCGCGTTCGATGGAGCGCGCGGTAAAGTTGGAAATGATGTGCTGACTGTACTTGTCGCGCACTTCGCCGTTGATCTCGCCGGTGGCGTAGGGCCCACTGAGCACCGTGTTCAACGCGGCACGCCCATCGACCGACTTTTCGAAGTATTCTTCCCACGTCTTCCTGAAGAGAGCAATCTTGTCGAGCTGCGCCTGCAAAGGCACGGTCCCCTGCTTGATGAGGAAGATGAAACCCTGGCGCAGCACATGCTCTTCGTCGGCCACCACGGGCGTGCGTGGGCCTTCCGAAGCGATGATATCCTCTACCGTCACGGGGACAAAGGTACCGGTGGCAACCGAACCCATGAGCGGCGTCCCCACGGAACGAGCGCTCACGGTATTGTTGGACGCGCTGGATATGAAGAAGAAGTCCTTCACTTCATTGGGCGTACGCATGCCAAAGAGGTACTCGTCGATCTCCGAGAAGTAGTCGACGTTGGTGGGGCAGCTGTAGTTGCTGCCACCCGTGCTCACCCAGTCACCGCCTTCGAGAGAGCTGTGATCGAGATCTGCGTAGTAACTCCAGTGCGCGTCGGAGCGGCCCAGGATCAGATTGCTATGGCCGACTCCGTACGTGACGAAAGCACCCCAGCGGTGTCCCGACTCCTGCCCCATGATGGTGAGGAAGCTGTTGCCCTTGCCGAAGGTGCGCGCAGCGGGGTCGGCTGAGGCCCATACGTCGAGATTGTTCATGTTGCATCGGCTCTCGAGCACGCCCGACGACCCGTACGATGCACTGCCGTCGAAGATGTTGAGCCCGATGCCGGTCACATCGTTACTGATGTTGACCTCGTTCGCGAACCCGGCCATGGTCTGGGTGAAGTTCGTGAAGAAAACGAGCTGAAAGAACTCATCAGCGAACTGGGAATAGAAACGCTGGAACAGCGCCGCCTCGTCCACGAGCGGATTGGCGTAGCTGTAGTACTGCTCGAACACGGCCGCGCCGGCAGCACTCGTGTGCGGGAGCCCTGAAGAGTAGCTGATCTCCTCGAGCGTCGGGTTGTTGACGCTGGGGTTGTATCCCGTGAGGCTTCCGATATTGGAGCCGATTCCGTTATAGGTAATGGTGAAATCCCCGTTCGGGAACATTACCAGTTGAAACGTGTTGCTGGCCGGTTGGCCGTACTCGAACACGTTGATATACGTCACCGTGTACTTGGTGGCTTCACTGCGCACGCGCACATCGCCGTTCGCGGTTTCATCAAGGTCCAGGTAATAGGGCGCAATCTTCGGGGTCGTGCTGAGAAAGTCGTTCGGATCGAAAAACGCGCCGTTAATGGGAGCGCCGAATGAGACCGCGCCGTTTCCACTCACATACATCTGCGTGTACGTTGTTCCGGCGTAGGGAAACGCAAACGGAAGGTTGACCAGCACCGCGCCGTCGTCGCCGGGGGCGAGCAACGTCCCCAATGTGTTGTCGTAGCTGAACGTCTGCGACGTGATGGTGTAGGCGGTTCCGCTCCTGGTGTACTTGTGGGTCTGGTGGTCGACCACGAACGGGTTGGTGCCGCTCAGCGTGAGCGTGCCGTCGTCTTCGATGACCCAGACGTTGTCATAGACGTAGTCGAGCCCGGTGGTGACGGCACCGGCTTTATGCGCTATCTGCTTCTGTTTGGCGGCGTGCAGCAGCCGCGCCCCCCGGTTTTCAGTTTCGTTTCCCTTGTAGGTGCCACAGTCAAAGACGGTCTCTCCCAGCGCGGTATAAGTCCGTTGGGGCTGGGCGACCTTCTGCGGAACGCCGGAACGCGGCCGGGCCTGCGCGCTTGAAACGAGGCAAAGGCTTGCAAGGAAACCAAAAAGGAGCCGTTTGTGCGCTGACGATCCCGCCATGGATGCGTCCTCCGAAGGACGAGAATGTGGAAAGCACCGGTCGGAACAGAGTGGGGTGTGCTCGCTATATTTTCGCACTCGGGCAGGCTATGCGCAATGATCAGTTCGTCTTTTCCGATTTTCCCGCAAACAAATCCAGCTTTACCAGGCGGCCATCGAGCCCGCCATTGGCCAGCGGCTTTTTGAAAGCCGGCCGCAGGCCGATCGACTTGAGGAGTTCGCGTTCGCCAAAGTAGACGAACGCGGTCGAACCCGTGCAGCGCTGCTTCAGAAAGTCACCAAAACCGCGGACGAAATCAGGCATCGCATCGCGTTTGCCCATGCGAACTCCGTAGGGCGGATTGGTAACAATCGTCGCATCATGGATGCCTTCAATCTCTTCGAAGCGTCTCGTGTCTACCACCACACGCCTGCCGTCGGGCAGCTTGGCGAGGTTGGCGCGCGCGGCATGCACGGCATCCCGTGACGCGTCGCCGCCTTTGATCAGTCCCTCGGGAAGCGCACGGATCGCGGCGTCGGCCTGCTTTTTCATTTCATCCCAGGCGGGCGCATCGTAGTCCGGCATGAAGCGCACGCCCTGTTTGGGGCGAAGGTATGCGGCCGGCACGCGGCAATATCGCATCAACGCTTCGCACAGAAGCGTCCCCGAGCCGCACATCGGATCGACGAAGGGACGTTCGCCGTCCCAGCCCGTCATCGCGACCATCACCGCGGCCACTGTCTCCTGCATGGGTGCTTCAATCGAATCCACGCGGTAACCGCGCCTGTGCATGGACCCACCCGAGAGATCGAGCGAGATGGTGGCACGGTTGGCGTGCAGGTAGAGATTGATCCACAGGTCGGGATTGAGCGGCTCGATGTTGGGACGCGACCCTGTCTTGTCACGAAACTGGTCGACGATGGCGTCTTTGACAGTAAGGGCGGCGTACTGCGAGTGACGGATGGTGCTGTTTGCGACGGTTGCGAACACGGCAAAGGTGCGCCGGTTGGTGAACATCCGGGTCCAGTCGATATCCTGCACGCGCTTGTAGAGGTATTCAGGACTGTGCGTCTGGAATCGAATGAGCGGGCAGAGGACGCGCGAGATGGTGAGCGCGCTGTAGACGATGCGGTAGAGCGCGTCGCGATCGGCGAGGAAGTAGAGTCCGCGGTAACCGGGGACGACTTTGGAGGCGCCCAAACGCAGTAGTTCTTCGCCAGCGACGTCTTCGCCTCCGTCGGGAACTTGCGCAAAGAAGGGTTCGCCGGCCTGGTAGAGGTAATCGGTACTCACATTGGGCTCGCTGTCGCTCGCCGGTCTCACCACTCGCCTGCGTAGTCGGTGCGATTCGGGTCGGCGCGGCGGCCGAAATGCTCGAAGAGAATGCGCTCGATCTGGCGCAGGTGCAGAAGATCGTGTGCGGCCCACGCGCACAACATGGACGCCGCGGTGAAATCACCCATTTTCGGGTGCGTGTATGCGGCACTCCAATCGGCGTCGCGCAGGCCCTCGAGCCATTCGAGCGACTTGCCGCGCTCACGCATGAAATCGGCGCGGAGATCCAGCAGCGACTGGCGGTTGAAATTTGCTTCGCGCACGGTGCGTTGCGGATCGATGGCAGGCCAGCTCTGGCCCTGCCTGTGCAACATGTAGTCGATGCGGGTCCGAAAATCGTTGCGCTCTTCATCGGCCAGATGACCGAGCACGTCGTTGATCGACCACTTGCCCGGCGCGGGCGCTTCGCGCGCAACATCCTCGGCTATGCCGGAGGTCAGTGCGTCGATGGCGCGGCTACTGGCCTGCAGGGACGCGGAAATCTCGATGACGAGCGCGCTCACTTCTTTGCCTTGTGTTTCCCCGCGAGAATATATGGTTTGAAGCGCTCGATCAGGAAATGCCGCCACACACCCTTGACCAGCGACCCGGTGGAAGCATCGACAGCGCCCATTCCCGACGCGAAAAGCGTCATGCGCGTCGAATCCGTGCCCACCGCTTCGAACGAGTACGTGAAGACCATGTCCACCGCGGTGCCTGAAAGCCCCAGCGGACCCTGGAAACGAATCTTCGACGGACGCTGGCAGAAGATCACCTCGGCATGTTGGGCACCATTACCCTTGTCGTCGAAGAGTTCGACAAAGTGTCCTCCCACTTTGGGCTCGAGCACGAGCGCCTTCGGGGCTCCCGAAAAGGTGTGGTCCCACCATCCCGTGATGTCGCCGGTGGCGGCATCGAAGATTTCCTCCGGCGTTCCCGGAAGCACGACGGGAACATCAAAAGCGAACGCGTTGACGCCAACCGGCCCGGTTTCGGCGCCGGCAACCGCAGCAAGCATCAACAGGGACAGTGCAACCAGAACCAGACGCATCGGACCGCTCCTTAGTACTGTTTGAGAATGGGAACAACTTCGGACTGTATGCCACCGGTGACGTGCACCCGGTTGTCACCGTCGACATACACGTCAACTTCGAGCCGGACGCCGAACTCGGGCAGGTAGATGCCCGGCTCGATCGAAAAGCACGTGCGCCGCAGGATGCGGCGCTCGTCGTGCGTTTCCAGGTTGTCCATGTTGGCGCCGTTGCCGTGGACTTCGGTTCCGATGCTGTGCCCGGTGCGGTGCACGAACTGATCGCCGTAGCCCGCCTTCTTGATCACCGCGCGCGCCGCGTCGTCCACTTCCCAACCGTACACAGGCTTGCCTGCGTTGAGCGCGTCGCGCACCTTATCGATGGCAGCGTCACGCGCCGCAGCGACGATATCGAATACTTTCGTGTATTTCTCCGGAACGGTTTCGCCCATATAGCCGACTTTGGTGATGTCGCTGTACACGCCACCGGGCTTGTCGACTTTTGCCCACAGATCCACGAGCACGAAGTCGCCTTCGTTGATCTCGCTGTCGTGCATGGGCACAGGTTCGTAGTGCGGGTCGCCGCCGTGCGGACCCACTCCGACGATGGGCGGGTGATAGGTGGTGAGGCCGTGCTTGGCGAAGTGATCCATGATGGCCTTCTGCACGTCGACCTCGCGCACAGACTTTTTCCTGCGCACGCCGTCGGCCATCATCTTCCACGCCACATCGAAAGCCGACTGTGTGTGCTTGTCGGCTTCGAGGTGCATCTGCCACACCTCGTCGCTCCACGCGGCATCGAATATCTGAATGAGATCGCCGGATGAATGGAGCTCGACGCCCGTGCTCTTCACGAGCTCGACTGTCCCCGCGTCCACGATCGAGACGTACGGGATCGCGTTCCGGGGCGAGTATTCCATCGCCACTTTCCTGTGCCCGGAAACGAGCTCGCGGACGCCGGCTTCCAGCTCCTGCCACTTGAGGTACACGCTCTTTTCGCCCGGGAGCGAATCCAGCGCGCCCGCCTCGATACGGTGGACGAGCTTGCGCGGCTCGCCCTTCGCCGGCACGAGGTACATGAAGCGGCGTGAATTCATGCCGCCTTCGAGCTTCAGGATGTTGCGCGCCACCGGATTGCTGCCGCGGAAATCGTAGAAGAGCCACGCGTCGAACCCGAGTTCGCGCAGCGCGGACTGGATGGCATTCAGATCGAACATGGATGTCTCCGTAGTTAGGGTATCCGCCCGACAGGGCGGACGCGATTATACACGAATGGCAACCTAGTGCTTCGCGAAGAGCCCAATCACGTTCTGGGCTACCAACACCGTTCCGACGAGAAGAAGAAACACACCGAAGGCTGGACGTAGCCGATGTGCGGGAAGCGGTTTGCTGAGGCGCTCACCCAGCAGGCTGCCGGCCGCATTGAATCCGGTAACTGTCAGTGTCAGCGGCCACGGAAAATTTTCGTGCGCGGCAAAGCCGAGGAAACCACCGAGCGAATTGATGGCGATAATCAAAAGCGACGTGCCGATGGCGTGTTTGACGTCCATGCCGCACACGATTACAAGCGCGGGCACGAGGAGAAACCCGCCACCCACCCCTATCATTCCCGTAAAAAAACCGAGCACCATGCCCACAAGCACTGCTTGCAGCGGCGGCATGTGTTCGCCTTCTCCGGTCGCCGACGGAACACGCCGGCGAATCATGAGCAGCGCCGCGACCACCACGACGACCGCGAATGTGGTGAGCAGCACGCTTTCGGGAATGAATTCGGCCACGCGACCGCCCCCGTACGCACCCACGATGCCGGCGATTGCCCAACGGATACCAATCGCCCAGCGCACATTCATCGAACGCGCATGCGCCAGCGCGGCCAGCAGGCCCGTGCACATGAGAATGAAGAGGGACATGCCCAACGACGTCTTAACGGGAACGTCGAGCACGTAGACAAGAATGGGAACCAGCAGGATGGAGCCGCCCGCGCCGAAGATGCCGAACACGGTTCCGGCGGTGAATGCGAGCAAGCCCGCTAAGAACAGGTGCATGCGCGCAGTATAGCAAAGCGCTTCCGCCGGCAGGTAGGCAACTCACCGGATCCGATGCCTGTCTTCCGGATGGGAACGGGATAAGCGCGAGAGGCGTCCGCTAGTCCTGGATCGGAATTACCTCGAGGTGATGGCGGTGCCCGCCGTGGCGGATAACGGTCAGCGTTACCCTGTTTCCGGGAGTGATGCGCGCGAGTCCGCGCTGCAGATCGTCGATGCTGGAGATGCCGTCACCGTCCATTGATACGATCACATCGCGCTCACGAACGCCCGCGCGCTGCGCGGGACCGTCGGCCATCAACGACAGCACTTCGACGGCACTGGCTTCCGCGAGGTTGAATTCACGCTGCACGCGGCGATTGACGGGACGCGTCTGTCCCACCACACCCAGCACGGCGCGATGCACGCGACCGCCCGTCATGAGCTCGCTCACCACCCACGTCATGGTGGCGGACGGAATCGCGAAGCACAGCCCCTGCGCCATGCGAATCATGGCCGTGTTCACGCCGACCACGCGGCCGCGGCTGTCCACCAGCGGACCGCCCGAATTGCCGGGGTTCAAGGCCACGTCGGTTTGAATGATGTTCTCGATGAGACGCCCCGACTGGCCGCGCAGACTCCGGCCCAGCGCGGACACCACGCCCGTCGACACCGTGCTTTGAAATCCGAGCGGGTTGCCGATGGCAATCACGAGTTGTCCGACGCGAAGGTTCTCCGAGCGTCCGATTTCGACGGGCACCAGCCCGCCTTCGGGAACGCGCAGCAGGGCGAGATCGGTGGCGGGATCCGAGCCGACCACGCGCGCGCCCAGCTCGCGTCCGTCGGTAAACACGGCCGTGACGGCGTTGGCCTTCTCGACCACGTGGTGATTGGTGATTACGAATCCGTCGGGTGCGATGACGAAACCGGACCCGGCTCCCTGCCCCACACCACCCTGGCCATTTTCAGCGGTGATACGAATGCTGACCACGGAAGGCGCCATGCGGTCGGCCACGCCAATCACGGCGCGCGAGTAGGCGTCGAGCAACTCGAGGTCGTCTTCTTCGGGGAGCTCCGGGGCAAAGCCTGCGCGGCGCAGCGGATCTGCTTCACTGGCAACGAACTGCAGCGGCCGTTCGGGTTTCATGCCGGCAATATAAAAAGGGTCTCAAGCGCGACGCAAATGGGAGTGGTTTGAAAGCTCGACCGGCCATGATGGCGGCGGAGCTCTCGGACGCGCGTGTCTTCGCGGCGAGTTGCGCTGCGCGCGTACAATGCCTCATCAGCGCGCGAGCACTGTCTGAGCAAGCGAAGACACCGCACGTTCGAGAGCAGAGCCGGCGTCGAGACAGGGCTAGTAGTTGTGCCGCAGGATCTCGCCTTCCACCATGAACACCACGTCTTCCGCGATGTTGGTGGCCAGGTCGCCGATGCGCTCCAGGTGCCGCGTGGCCGAGATGGTATTGACGGCCGATTCGATTAGCGCCACGTCGTTGCGCATCACCGTCTGCATGGCGGAATACATCAGTCTGTGCACGCGGTCCACCTCGTCGTCCATGTCGCACACCTTGCGGGCGAGGTTGGCGTCGTGCTCGATCAGCGCGGTCAGGCTGTCCTTCATCATGCGCTGCACCGTCTGCACCAGGAGATCAAAGTCCTCGGGCCGCGGAACCGGCTCCAGTCCCGCCAGTACCACGGCACGCTCCGCGATGGACACGGCGTGGTCGCCGATGCGCTCGAGGTCGTTGTTCACCTTGAGCACGGTGATGATGTAGCGCAGATCCGCCGCCACCGGCTGATGCAGCGCCAGCATCTTGAGCGCGTGGTCCTCGATGCGGTTCTCGTGGTCGTTGATGGCATCATCGACGGCGATCACCTCGCGCGCGAGGTTCCTGTCCCGGCGCACGAGCGCGTTGATGGCGCGATTGGTGGCTTCCTCCACCATCGCCCCCATGGTGAGGAGCTCTTTGGAGAGCTCATCGAGATCGATCTGCAGGTGTTTTGTCATTGGCTGGCCGCGAATCCTTCCCGTCGCGGGGTCTCGCCCGGCTTCAGGCCGAGCTGGACGCGGAACGTGCTCCCGCGCCCGGACGCGCTCTTCAGCGATACACTGCCGCCGTGCGCGAGCGCAACATGTTTGACGATTGAAAGTCCAAGTCCGGTGCCGCCCAGCTGGCGCGAACGCGCCTTGTCCACGCGATAGAACCGTTCGAACACGCGGCTCTGTTCTTCGGGCGGAATGCCGATGCCGGTATCGGCCACCTCGAGCACGGCGCTGCCGTTTTCGGCCACGAGCTTCACATCCACGCGGCCGCCCGAGGGTGTGTACTTGATGGCGTTGCCCACCAGGTTGTCGACCAGCTCGCGCATGGCCTCGGAGTCGCCTTCTATGGTTACCGGGCGCTCGGGAACGCCAAGGTGCAGCTCGACGCGTTTGGTTTCCGCCGCATGCGTCTGCGTGCGGCACGACTCCGCCACCGTCTCGCGCAGATCCATGGCTTCGAAACGCAGACCGCCGGGGCCCGATTCCAGCCGCGACAGGGTCAGGAGATCGGACACCAGATTGCCGAGACGGGTCGACTGGTCGCGAATCTTCTCGATGAAACGGTCGTGGGTGTCCCTGTCCATCTGGCGGTCGTCGATCAGGGTTTCCACCAGGCCGCGGATGGCGGTCAGCGGAGTCTTGAGCTCGTGCGAGATGTTGGCCACGAAATCGCGCCGGACCGACTCGAGCTGGCGCAGCTCGCTGACGTCGTGCAACACCACCACCGCGCCGTCGATCTGGTCCGCACCGTTGCGCAACGGTGTCGCCGTGAGCTGGATGACCTGGTCCTTGACCGGTGTCGGGATGCGCACTTCGGAAACGCGCACACGATTCTGGCGCATGGCTTCGCCCAACGCGTCACTCACCTCGACCACGCGCATCACTTCCCAGATGCGCCGGCCCAGCGCCGTCTTCGCATCGATGCCGAGAATGGCCTGGGCCGCGGCGTTGGCGTGCACCACGCGCTCGTCGCGATCCACCGCCACCACGCCTTCCACCATGCCGGCCAGAATGGCCAGCGTCTTGTTGCGGTCCGCCGCCATGGTGTCGAGCTGCGTATGCAGCTGCGCGGTCATGGCGTTGAGGGCTTCCGCCAGCTCGCCGATTTCGTCCGAGCGCTGCACGTGCAGCCGGGGCGCTGCTTCGCCGCTGGCCACCGCACGCGCCGCGTCCGTCATGTTGATCAGCGGTTGCGTGAAAGCGCGCGCCACCAGCAGCCCGAGCACCAGCGCCGCCAGCACCGGCAGCACCATGGCCAGGGCAACGCCACGCCGCACCTCCGCGCGTCGCGCGGCAATCGCCTCGAGCGTGGCCGACGTGCGCACAAAACCGGCCAGCACCCCCTGCTTCATCACCGGGATGGCGAGATACATCGAATTCGCCGCCACCGTGCGACTGAAGCGCGTGGACGTGCCCATGCCGTTGTTGGCCGCAGCCATGATCTCGGGACGATCGCGGTGATTGTCCATCGTTGCCGGATCTTCATTGGAATCCGCCAGCACGCGTCCGTCGGCGGCAATCACCGTGTAGCGCACGCCGGTGCGGGTGCCCAGCGCGCGGATGCGCTGCTCGAACGCCGAGTCCGGGGGCGCATCGACGAACGGCGCCGCAATGTCGCGCACCAGAAAGGCGTCGCGCTGCAGTGCGTCGCGGATGTCGTCCGACACACCGCGCTCCGCGTCGCGCACAAGCACCAGCCCCACCACGACCGCGGTGGCGACGATAATGAACGCATAACCTGCGTAGAGCTCCCAGAGGAAGCGGGAACGAAGCAAGCGGTTCACATCAATCCTTGAAGCGATATCCCACGCCGCGAATAGTTTCTATCAACTGGCGGTGATCGCCGAGTTTCTTGCGAATGGCACGCACGTGCACATCGATGTTGCGATCGATCACGATGGCTTCTTCACCGATCACGCGCGTCAACAGCTGGTCGCGCGTAAACACGCGCCCCGGGTGCGAGGCCAGGAAGTGCAGCAGCCGGAATTCGGTCGCCGTGAGCACGAGGGAGTCGCCGTCCACGCGCACGTCGTGGCGCTGCGGGTCGATGATGACGCCATCGCGCACGATGCGGTCCTTACGTTCCTTCTCCGGCGCGCTGCGCGAGCGGCGCAGCACCGCCTTTACGCGCGCCACCAGTTCCTTGGGACTGAACGGCTTGACCATGTAGTCGTCCGCGCCCATGCCGAGCCCGAGTACGACGTCGGATTCCTCGCCCTTCGCCGTCACCATTATGATAGGAACACCCTGCGTCACCGGGTCGGCCTTGAGCTTGCGGCACAGGTCGAGCCCGTCGATCTCGGGAAGCATGAGATCGAGGATCACCAGGTTGGGCACGGCGCGTTCGATCTTCGAAAGCCCGTCTTCGCCGCTCGTGCTGGTGGTGACATCGAAGCCCTCGCGCTTCAAGTTGTACGCGATGACCTCGAGGATGTCCTCCTCGTCCTCGATGACGACAATCTTGTCCGTCTTCACGGTATTACCTGCTTTCTAGCCAAAGCGGCCCGTGACGTAATCCGAAGTCTCGGTGAGCTTCGGGTTGGTGAAAATCTCCGCGGTGGGTCCGTATTCGATCAGCCGGCCCAGGTACATGAACGCGGTGAAATCGCTCACGCGCGCGGCCTGCTGCATGTTGTGCGTGACGATCACAATCGAGTACGAACCCTTGAGCTCGTGCATGAGGTCCTCGATCTTGCCGGTGGCGATGGGATCAAGGGCCGAGCACGGTTCGTCCATCAGCAGCACTTCCGGTTCGCCCGCAATTGCGCGCGCGATGCACAGTCGCTGCTGCTGCCCGCCGGAAAGGCCCAGGGCACTCTCGTTGAGGCGGTCTTTCACTTCATCCCACAGCGCCGCGCCACGCAGGCTTCTCTCGCATACTTCATCCAGGGTAGCGCGCGCGCGCACGCCGTCGACGCGCAGCGAATACACCACGTTCTCGTAGATGCTCATCGGGAATGGATTCGATTTCTGGAACACCATGCCCATGCGCTTGCGCAGCTCGATCACGTCGACGGCACGACCGTAGATCGAGTCGCCATTGAGCAGAATGTCGCCTTCGATTCGTACGTCGTCGAGCAGGTCGTTCAGGCGGTTGATCGAGCGCAGGAGCGTCGACTTACCGCAGCCCGACGGGCCGATGATGGCGGTGATGCGTCCCTGCGGCATTCCCATCTCGATGTCATGCAGCGCCTGCTTGACGCCGTACCAGAAACGGAAGCGCTGCACGTCGAGCACGTGTTTCTCGCGCGCCAGCGCGTCGTGCACCACCGTGGACACGGACTCCCCGCGCGCAATCGCCTCCAACCGGTTCATCGAACCGGAGGGCGGTGTGGTCTCGCCGGATGGGGCGGAAAAAATGGAACGATCGGGCACCGAATTCTCCCGGTTGGTAGGCATTAGAAGGTACCACCCACGAACTTTCGCCGCAATCTCGTGCGCACGCGGATGGCGGCCACGTTGAGCAGCGCGATAATGGTTATGAGGAGCAGCGTGGTGGTGAACACCATCGGCTTGGCGGCCTCGCTGTTCTGGCTCTGGAAACCGACGTCGTAGATGTGGAATCCGAGGTGCATGAAGCTGCGCTCGGGGTGCACGTAGGGAGCGGTGGCGTCTATGGGCAGCGCCGGGGCGAGCTTCACCGCGCCCACCAGCATCAGGGGCGCCACTTCCCCCGCGCCACGCGCGATGGCCAGGATGAATCCGGTCATGATACCGGGCATGGCGCGCGGCAGCACGATACGGCGGATCGTCTGCCACTTGCTGGCTCCGCATGCGTACGAACCTTCGCGCATCGATCGCGGCACCGCCGCCAGTGCTTCTTCCGTGGCCACTACCACGACGGGAAGGGTGAGCAAGGCGAGCGTGAGCGATGCCCAGATCAGACCGCCCTTGCCGAAGGTCGGATTGGGGAGGCTCTCCGCAAAGAACGTGCGGTCGATGGATGCTCCCATGATGTAGCAGAAGAACCCCAGGCCGAATACGCCGAACACGATGCTCGGCACACCGGCAAGATTGTTGATGGCGATGCGCACGGCACTCACCACGGCGCCGGCCCGGGCATACTCGCGCAGGTACAGCGCCGCCAGCACACCGAACGGAACCACCGCGATCGACATCAGCAGCGTCATGACGATGGTGCCGACAATGGCGGGAAACACGCCGCCCTCGCTGTTGGCTTCGCGCGGCTCACCGCACAAGAACTCTTTCCATCGCGAGCCATACACACCGAGACGCGAGCCCGCGTTCAGGCGATTGGCCGGATATGCGCGCACAATGTCCGCGACTGCGATCGCCGCCGTGTCGCCTTTGGCGGTGGCCAGCATCAACTGGTAGCGCGCGTTCTCCTGGTCCAGCGCGCGCATCTCATCCTCGAGCGCGGAGCGCCGCGCATCCATCGCGCGCTGCTCTCCCTCATGGATGGCGCTCGCCTTCCTGTATTCGGCGGAATCTTTCCCGCTGGCGCGTTCCACCTTGAGCACGTGCAGCCGCCCACGCTCCACGGTCGCGTTGAGGGCACCAAATTCATCGCGCTGCAGGTGGTAACGCCGGTTGAAGCGGTCAATCACGCCACCGTGAATCTTTCCGAACTCGGCCCATGCCGCCTCCGGGCCGGTCGCGACCGGCTTGCCGTCGATTCGAAACTCGGTGGGCACGCCGTAGAAACGGCCCCAGGCCCGACGTTCCAGCACGAGTCCCCACTCCGGACGCGATTCATTGGTGATGTCGGCGTCGTCCACCCACTCGAAGTGCGTGCCCGTTCGCTCGAAGTTGCCGGTGCGCACAAGGCGCCGGTGCGCGTCGCCCTCGGTCTGGTGTCGCGTCACCTCTCCCATGAGCACTGTGCCGTTGTTGAGCTCGACGCGCTCCAGCGGATGCGGCCAGAACGTGGTGCCTCCCTGCCACAGCACCAGCGCGAGCAGGCCGACCACCATCACCGCACACACGGCAAGCGCACCACCCATGAGCCAGATCATGTTCTCGCCGTGCGCAAGCAGTGATGTGCTTCCGCTCACGCGCTTGAGAAACCTCGGCGCCCCGGGAGTACGCAGCGGCATGCTCATATCTGCGCCGACCTTTTTCGGAATCGGAGGCGCACAATCTCAGCCACCGTGTTCACCAGAAACGTCATGGCGAAGAGCAGGAGTGCCGCAAAGAACAGGGTGCGATAGTGGGTGCTGTTGCGGACAGCTTCCGGAAGCTCAACGGCGATATTCGCGGACAGTGTGCGGAAGCCATTGAACACATTCATCTGCATCACGGGCGTGTTGCCGGCCGCCATGAGCACGATCATGGTTTCACCCACAGCGCGCCCCAGGCCGATCATGATGGCGGAGAAGAGGCCGCTCATCGCCGTCGGTAGCACGATACGCACCGCCGTCTGCCAGGGTGTGGCGCCGGCGCCGAGAGACGCGGCCCGAAGGTGCGAGGGCACCGCGGAAAGCGCATCCTCGGCGATGGTGTAGATGATGGGAATCACCGCGAAGCCCATCACGAACCCGACCACCAGCGCGTTACGCTGCACGTAGGTGCCGAAGAATCCGCCGCGCGGGTCCGCGTGGACGAGGGTGAGCAGTCCCGCCACCGCCAGGGTCAGGAGCAGCGTGGCAATGGCGGCAACTACAAAACGAATGCAGTCCATGCCCGCCACCCGCGAGCGCGACATCGTCATCGACGCACTGCGGAAACGCGCCTCGGTGAAGCGGCTCGTGCCGAAAATGACAACGGCGGCACACAACGGGATCAACAGCAACACCCATCCCCCGAAACCGCTGCCGCGCTGGCCATCGAGCCACGACATGATGTCGCCCGCGAAGAGCGTGCGCTCGGCCCACGGCCCCATCAGGGCGGCAAGACCCAGAGAGAATGGCAGGACCAGCAGAATGATGACAAAGCGCAAGCGCGACAGGCGGCGTGTCGTGGACGCGGGCAGAAGCTGCCAGAGATACGCGCCGGCCAGCAGTGTCAGCGGCACGATGAGAAATCCAACCATCACCGACGCGACGTGCCCCTGCACAAAGGGCGCGAACACGAGCGCGGCCAGGAATCCAAGCACCACGCTGGGCAGACTGGCCATGGACTCGATCAGCGTTTTCAAGCGCGGGCGCAGCGACGGAGAAACAAACTCACTGGTGAAGATCGCGGCCAGCAGAGCCAGCGGCACACCAAAAAGCATGGCGTAGAAAGTGGCCTTGAGCGTACCGAACACGAGCGGCCACAGGCCGAGCTTGGATTCGAAGTCGTCCGTGCCGGCCGACGACTGCCACACGTGCGTGGGCGTCGCGTAACCTTCGTACCATACGGGGCTGAAGAGCGAACGCAGCGTGACTTCCGGATGCCCGGGTTCGAGGTCAAAGTGCTGGAGCGATGCGCCCGACGCGACCAGCAATCCGTCCGTCTTGGGCGCAAACGCGAGCGCGTCGACGCGCGCCTTTGGATCGAGCGTCATGTCGATCACGCGCTTGCCGCTGGTGCCCTGGAACATGCGCACACGGCCATCGGCGTAGCCTGCCACGAAGAGTCTTGCGCGCGCTGAAGCCGCAAGCGCCGTCACCGCGGACCCGTCACCGCGGAACACGCGCGGGCTCACCAGCGTGGGCTTGCCGTTCGACTCCGCCTTGAACCACGCCGTCACGTTTCCCTTGTCGTCGCCGAAGAGCACGGTGGAACGGCCGATGAGCGTGCTGACCGCCGTGATCCGGGCGTTACCCGCCAGCATTCCGGTGGCGATTGCGGGCAGCGCATCGTTGCGCGCATCGAGCATGGTGGCATCGCCGTCGGCGCCAACGACGAGAATCGAGCTGCCTTCTTCGGTAACGATGACCCGCGCATCGGCGCCGGTTTCGGGCGTCGCCGTCGCGTGGCGGACGATGGCGGTCGCGGTTTCTCCGGTAAACTCATTTTCCTCGCGCTTGACGCGATCCAGGATGAGCGAATCCCCGGCGAGGGTCACCACCATGAAACCGTTATCGTCGGCGAGATGATCGATGGCGCGCAGAGTGGCCGCGCCCACGGCGGGAATCGTCCCGGTACTGTCGAGCTGGGCGCGCTGGCTGCGCAGGGACCCCTCGCTCGTGCGTTCGATCACCGCGTCACCGGCCGTTACACAGTCGCCCGCATGCGCCGGCGGTGTATTGGCGGCCACCTCCGCTTCCGCGGGATAGGAGGTGTCAAAGCCGACTCTGTAGAGCTGAATGCTGCCGTCAGTGCGGCCGAGTGCGAGTGAGCTGGACCTCACATCGAACGACGCGACTGCCAGCGAATCTGCGGAAACGAGGGTTCGCGTGAGGAGCACGTCACCATTGTCGAGTCGGAAGGAGCGAAATACGCCGTCCTTCCCCAGCTCCCAACCGCAGACCCGGTATTCATCCACTCCCGTGTACAACGGTGACGGCGCAGCAGTGGCGCCGTGACCCGACGGCGCCACATCGCCGGAGCGAAACAGCGGATACACCACGCTGAGCAGAAACAAGAATACGCCGGTGACAGCGAGAATCGTCCCGATGCCCCCGACGGTAATACACATTGCGGCCAACTTGTCCGCGACGCGAACCGTCCAGCGTGTCTTGTGCGCTCGTTTTCTCATCTATATGTGTGCCGAAGCCGGCGAGCGACTTTCGTCGCCCGCCGGCCCGGTTGTAACCTTGCGTGGAAGCAACGCCTCAGTTGGCGGCCTTCATGGTCAGGCCGAGCTTGGCGAGCTCCTCGCTCGCGATCTTGGCGTTGACCGGGAAGTAACCGTCCTTGATCACGTCCGCCTGGCCGTCCCGGCTGAGCACATACAGCAGGAACTCGCGACGGAGCGGATCGAGCTGCGTACCCGGCTTGAGATTCACGTAGACGTACAAGAAGCGCGAGAGCGGGTACTTGCCCGTGTAGGCGAATTCCGGTGTGGCCGAGATGGCCTCATCCGTCGCCGTGGCCTTGAGCGGTACTTCGCGCACATCGGCCGATTTGTAGCCGATGCCGCTGTAGCCAATGGCGTACTTGTCGCTCGAGACCGCCTGGACGACCGCCGCGCTACCCGGCTGCTCCTTCACTTCATCCTTGTAATCACCCTTGAAGAGCGCGTGCTCTTTGAAATACCCGTAGGTGCCCGAGGCCGAATTGCGGCCGTAGAGGCTGATGGGCTTGTCGGCCCATTCGCCGGTGAGACCAAGGTCGCCCCAGGTGCGAATGTCCGCGGCTGCGCCACCCTTGCGCGTCTTCGAGAAGATAGCGTCGATCTGCTGCATGGTCAGATTCTTGATCGGGTTGTCCTTGTTGACATAGATCGAAAGCATGTCGATCGACGTGCGGATCGCCGTCGGCTTGTACCCGTATTTCGCCTCGAACTGGTCGACCTCTTCATCCTTCATCATGCGGCTCATCGGACCAAAGGTCGCGGTGCCTTCGACGAGCGCCGGGGGAGCCGTCGAAGAACCCTTGCCTTCGATCTCGACCTGGACGTTCGGATACGCCTTGCGGAAATCTTCCGCCCACAGCGTCATCATGTTGTTCATGGTGTCCGAGCCCACACTCTTGATGTTGCCCGACACGCCCGAGACCGTCTTGTACGGCGCGAGCTTCGAATCCACTTTCACCGCCGTGTCCGCAACGGCCATGGCCACCATCGCCACCAGCGCGCCGGTGATCACCAGCGACACTTTACCAAAGGTTGAGCGAATCATGTCTGCAGGTCCTCCTCGACAGGGCGCCGCAGGCGGCGCCGAAAATTGTTTGATCCTCAAGTCCGTGAGGAGATTAGCGAGGCCGGATAAAGATTGTATTAAGGAAAGCTAAAGGTTTGCGACCGCGGTGAGGATGCGGTGCAAACTGTTACAAGCTAACTAGTTACCGGATAAAGATTGGCTGGCGCTGTCCCCGGAACGGGAGGAATCGGCCGGCTCGGGCGTCGGGGCCGCCCGCATGATCTGGGCACGCTGGATCAGCATCTGCGCCCGCTCGCCGTACTCTTCACTGGCCGCCGCAACGGTGAGATGGGTCATGGCCAGGTCGGGCTGGTTCAGCTCGAGCGCGCAGTAGCCGAGCATCATGTACGGGCGCGGCTTCTCAGGAGAGAGCTTCACGCACTCAGTGAATGCTTTGTATGCCTCTTCGAAATGTTTTTCCATGACCTGCAGGTCGCCGAGCAACGACCAGAGCTGAAAGGTCGGAGCCTCGCTGAGATTCTTGTTCAGGACCACCAGCGCGCTGTCCGGCTGGAAGGAGGCCATGTAAGCAGACGCGATACGCTCCGCGTCGGTGCCCGAGGACGCGTCGCGCATGGCGACGGTGTAATGCTCCGCTGCCGCCGCCGGCGCATCGATGGCCGAGTAAAGATCACCCAGCTGCTTGTGCTCGGCTGCCGTGAGCGGACGTAGATACCCCACTACGGTGAGCGCGACCGCTGCCTGCTGGTAGTTCGACGTGCTGGCGTAGAACTGGAAGGCGAGATAATGGGCATCGGCGCTGCTGGGAAACTTCTCCAGCATGGCGTTGACCGCGCGCTGCCCACGATCCTTGTCCTCCGCCTGCAGACAACCGCTCACCAGTCCGCGGTACCATTCGAACTTCGGCGCACCGTGCTTGCCGGAAACCAGGTCTTCCAGCATCGGTAGCGCGCCGTTCGCGTCGCCGGACTGAAGCCGCGCGGCCGCTGCGTAGTAAAGAAGCTCGGGGCGCTTTTCGACGGAGAGATCGTAGCCCTTCTGCAGCGCTTCCGACGCGCGCTTGAAGTCTCCCAGGCCGTACGCGGTTTCACCCAGCGCGAGCCAGCCTTCGTCGTAGCGCGGCTCGAGCGCCACAACTTTTTCGTACTCCTTGAGGGCCAGGTCGCGCTTGTCCACCTGCGCAAGCATGCCCGCGTACTGATAGTGCACGAGGAAGTGTTCGTCCTTCGGGTGGCCCTTGATGTATTTCGCGAGTGTTTCGACCGCTTTGTCGTTCTCGCCCTTTTCCATGTGCTGCTGTGCTTCGAACAGCGCCATGCGCGCATCGCGCGGGAGATCTTCCAGCGTCTCGATGGGCTTTTCAGCTTTGGCAGCGACCGCAGGAGCTTTGGCCGCAGCCGCCTTGTCGGCGTCTGCCGCCAGCGCGAGCGGTGATCGTGTTGCCAACGCGATGAGAAGCCCGAAAAGAATTCTGAGCCTGCGAAAAGTCATGGCTATGTATTCAGTTTGAAGTGGAGTGCGGTAACCACCCACGACGTCACTTTCTTGCCGCCGATGGTGCCGGCCTCGAAGCGCCACTTCGAAACCGCATTGATCACCGAGTCGTCAAAGGTCTCTTTGGGACCGCCCGTCACACGCGATTCGACGATCTGCACCTCGCCGACCGAGCCGTCTTCACGAACCAGAATCTTGATCTGCACGGTGCCTTCGACACCCTGTTCGCGCGCCTTGAACGGGTACACCGGCGGCATCTTCACGATGGCACGCGGCGCCTGGTCGAGCTCGTACTGATCGAAGACGAGCTTCCGGGTCACGCTGTTGTCGGTAGCGCCGCCGAGGTTGATCGACACCGCCGCGCCCGCGAGATTGCCCAGCGCCTGCAGCTCCGCGTTCATGTCGATGCTTTCCAGGAGGTCCTTGGTGACATCGGGCTGGGGTTGCTCCTGCGGCTTCTCCGGCGGTGCGACCTGCTGTTCTTCCTGCGGCTTCTCGTCGGCGAGATCCATCAACGCAACGCCGCTGCCCATCTGGATGTCCTGCTTCACGGCCACTTTGTGGTGCGTGAGAAACAATCCGGTACCGAGCAATGCCACGTTGGCGCAGATCGCCACCGCGCCGGCCGGGAAAATCCATTTCGGAAAGCGATCGAACATTTCTACGATTCCCACTCGCGCTTGGCCGCCAGACTCACGTTCTTGGCACCCGCGAGCCGGCACTGGTCCATGACTTTGACGATGTCGCCCGTCTTGCTGTCGCGATCCGCCACCACCACCACACCCGCTTCCGGATCACCGGCGAGCTCGCGCTCGACCAGACCGCGCACACGGCGCACATCGACACGCTTGCCCTCCATGTAGATGTCGCCGTTGGAGGAGACGCCGATCATGATGCTGCCGTGATCTTTCACTTCGGCCGTCGACGCCGTGGAGCGCTGCACGTCGATACCGGTTTCGCGCACGAACGATGTCGAGGCCACGAAGAAGATGAGCAGCACCATCATGACGTCGATCAGCGAGACCACGTTGATCTCGACTTTTTCGTCGCCGCGAATTGTTTTGCGGATGTTGATCATATCGGTTCCTCAGCGAACATGGTGCTCGAGCACCAGCATGGTTTGATCAAGATGATGCGAGAGACGGCTGGCGCGGCGCGACAGCGACGCGCTGAGCAGCAGGCCCGGGATTGCCACCAGCAGGCCCGCTTCGGTTGCCACCAGGGCCTCCGAAATTCCGCCCGCCAGTGGGCGCGCGTTACCCGTGCCGATGGCCGAGATCACGTTGAATGTCGCGATCATGCCGCTCACGGTGCCGAGCAGACCGAGCAGCGGCGCCACCGATCCCAGCGCGGCAATCACCGACAGGTTGCGGTTGAGCTCGGGACGCATCTTGATGGCGCATTCCGAAAGTATGCGCTTGTCGAGCTCGGGCTCGCCGGTGCGCATCCGCGTGTAACTCTGGATCAAGCGTGCGCGCAGTCCGTGGCCAAAATGGTTCACCGGATTTCCCTGCACGGCGTGCACGGCGTCCTGGATGCCCAGATCTTTGGATGTGAGCCGGTGGAACGTAATGAGGCGTTCCGCGATCAGTGTCCACATCAGGAATGAGACCGCGGAAAGCGGAATCATCACCCAGCCGCCGGAGCGAGCGAGATCAAGCAGTGACTGCCAGAGATCCACGACGCTGCTCCTTCTGAATGATGTTGGTGAGACCCACGGCCTTCTCCTCCATATCGCTCACCACCGCGTTGGCGCGGCGCGAGAGGAACACGTGCAGGAGCATGGTGGGTACCGCGATACACAGGCCCCACTTGGTGGCGATCAGCGCTTCCGAAATACCGCCCGACATGAGCTTGGGGTCGCCGGTGCCGTACACGGTGATCACGTTGAAGGTCCGGATCATACCCGTCACCGTGCCCAGCAGACCGAGTAACGGTGAGATGGCACCCAGGGCCGCCATGATCGAAAGGCCTTTTTCGAGGCGCGGGATCTCGCTCAGGATGGATTCCTGCAGCACGTTCTCGAGCGTTTCGCGGTCCTCGTTGCGCGCATTGATGCCGTCGCGCAGCACGTTCACCACCGGCCAGTTGTGATTCTTGTGTTCCTGCATGATCGTGTCGACGGCGTCCCAATCGCCCTTGGCCGCCAGATCATTGACCCGGCCCATGAGCTTGTCGGTGTCACCGTGCACGCGCTTCAGGTACACGACTTTGTAGAGCGTGAAGAGGATCACGGCAACGGCCACGATCAGGATGGGCCACATGATGTTGCCACCCAGCTTGAATTCCTCGAGCATGCTCAGGTGGTGCGTCAGCTGCGACAGCGACTCGCCGGCGGCGATGTCGATGGGAACCACTTCGCCCTTGCCCGCGAAATAGTTGCGCATCGAGCGCGCCATGCTGCCCGAAGGCAGCACGGAGAGCGCGACAAGATTCTTCGATTCGGTGGTGTAGCTCAGGAAGCCGACTTCCTTGCCGTCGCGGTAAAGTGCGGTAAAACGGCCCAGGAGCAGAATGTCACCGTCGTGATCGTTTCCGTCACGGCCGACGTACTTGCCCTTCTGCAGTGCCACCTGGGACGAACGCTTCATTTCTTCAAAGAGCACCGCCGTCATGCCGCCGATATCATGGATGTCGGGGAAATGGCCGGTATCCAGAAGCGGTGAAATCTTTGCAAGCGGCGTCTCGTCGAGCGCCGTGCGCGGCGAGGCCTGCAGCATCGCTTCCACGTCGCGCGCGGCCATGCGCACGTTGCCGGACAGCTCGTGGAAGTCGGACTCCTTGGTGGACCACTTTTCGTTGAGCGCATCGTGGCGCGCCTGCCTGTCGGCTTTCTGCTTACGCAGCGCCGCAATGTCGTTCTCGAGACTCTTTTCGCGCGCCTCGAGCTCGTTCACCTGCAGTTCCAGCGCCGCCTTGTCGGCAAAGATCTTCTGTTCGACTTCCTTCGCTTTCGCTTCCGCCGCCAGCTTGTCGGCTTCAGCCTTCTTGACGGCTTCGCGCACGTCCTGCGCTGCGACAGGCGCGGCCAGCGCACTCAGACAGAGGATGGCAATCAATAGCTTCTTCATGACTGGATCCTTCCGAGCGGGAGCGTGATCACTTTGGTCGAACGCAGGCGCATGACCATTTCACGCGCATCCGCGATCGAGTTCACGTATTTCTTGTCCATCTCGACCCACTGTCGCGAGGCGCGGTCGAACTCACCTACGCGCTTGCCGTCGGGCGAGCGCCAGTAGACCGACACGCGGCCAATCCGGATCACATCGGCGGAAATCTCTTCGCTTCCAACCTTGATGCGTTCCTGGGAGACATCGACAGTGTTGCCATAGTTGGCTTCCACCTGCAGCGCTTCCAATACGCGGCGCAGTTTCTCGGCGCCCGTCACTTCGGGCTTGGCGATGGCTTCTCGCACCGAGGCCAGACGGTCGCTGCGTTCCTTCACCAGGAAGGGAATGTCCTGCTTGACCCACTCGTCGAGGCGGTTGACCACCACATTGAGCGAATCCTCGAGGTTGTCCTTGAGCCGGGCGGACTCAACCATGCGGCGCTCGAGCTCGGCGATACCCGCGTCGAGCGAAGCCACTTCCCTCGCTTCGAAGGCTTTGGTTTTCTCGAGATAATCGACTTGCGCCCTGGCGGCGCGGTAGCGGGCGGCGTAATCGTTCTTCTCTTCCGCCCACGCTTCCTGCTTCTTCTGCGTTTGCTGCTGGGTCTCGACGGTCCTGGCGACCGTCTCGCTCAGCGACTTGTTTTCCTGGGCGCCCGCGAGCAACGCTGCACCGAGCGAGAAGCCCGTGAGGATGGTCGCGGTGCAAATCAAACGTTTCATTTGTGTCCTTTCGAGGGGTGCGGATCGAGCGCGACGTAGCAGTACAAACGCGGAGGAGCGCGCAATGACCGAACCCTGGTCGCGAAGCAGGATAGAGATGCTGTGTAAATCGCGTATGAATCACGGGTGAATCACCCGTGAATCTGGCTGTCGCGCCAGTGTGCTCCGATCGGTCCGCGCGCGTTTCTATATTTCACTTCGGCTTTATTCCAGATTCACACGACTTCCCTAGTATCGCCCCCGTTGATCCGCGCCCGTAGGTGTCGGGAAGCGGACACAGAGACACATTCACAGGAGATGACAATGACGGGGACCGCGAAAGGTGTATTCGCTCTCTCCTTCATGCTCGCACTCTGGGCCGCTGGCGCAGCGATGGCGGGAACCATTGAAGGAACCATCAAGGATGCGAAGACGGGTGATCCGTTGGTCGGAGCCACGGTGCGTATCGTGAACAAGGATTTGGGAGCCGCAAGCAACATCGACGGCAGGTACCTGATCGCCAACGTGCCGCCGGGCATCTACTCGCTGCGCGTTTCGTACGCGAACTACGCCCAGAAAGTGTTGCCGGGAGTGGCCGTGACTGGAAACGACAGCACCACCATGAACATCACGATGGAGCCTGCTGGCGGCACGGGAGACCTGCAACGCATCGATGACACCTATGTGGTCGAAGATCGTATCCGCAACAACATCGTGGGTGAACTCGCCGCGCGCCAGAAGTCAGCCATCATCGGCGACGGCATGACCCAGGAACAGATTCGACTTTCTCCCGCAAGCGACGCCGGCGATGCGCTCAAGCGCGTCACCGGACTCTCCGTTGTGGACGACAAGTTCGTGTTCGTGCGCGGCGTCACCGACCGTTACAACTCGACGACGCTCAACGGCGCGACCGTCACGGGCACGGACACGGACAGCGACAAGAAGAGCTTCTCGTTCGATCTGATTCCGTCATCGCTGATCGCGAGCACCATCGTCGCCAAAACGGCCACCCCCGACCTGCCTGGTGACTTTTCGGGCGGACTCGTGCAGGTCAACACGCTGGACTTTCCATCGCAGTTCATGCTCACCGCCGGCATGGAAGCCGCCAGTGACAACGTGAGCTCGAACAAGGATATCCGCAAAGCGCCCGGCGGTGGATCGGACTGGAAGGCCAAGGATGACGGAAGCCGCGCGCTTCCGCCGGGCGAGACCGGCGTCGACCTTGCCAAAGCGCTTCCCAACACCTGGGCCACATCCGGTGACGAGTCCAACCTGAACAGCAACTACGGCCTCGCGGTCGGGAACAAGTTCAATGTCGGCGGCGGCCAACTCGGCTTCATTGCGTCGGGCACGTACAAGAACAGCTTCAAGATCGAAGACTACCACCAGGCGCCGACGCCGCCCGGGCAGGGGCCCATTTTCGAATTCGATGGCAAGCGCTACAAGGAAAAGTACCTGTGGGGCGGGCTCGCGAACGTGAGCTGGCACATAACCGACAATCATCGCATCGCATTCGAGAACAACTACACGCGCACCGCGGACGACAAGGTCACCGAGTCCGAAGGCACGGCGGAAAGCCAGGTACCCACGCGCGCCCAGTCGATCACATGGGCCCAGCGCGATCTCTATCTCGGCCAGCTCAAAGGCCAGCACACGCTGCCTTTTGCGCACGGCCTCGACATCAAGTGGCGCCTTACGACGTCGGCGTCATCGGCGCAGGAGCCGGACCGCAAGTTTGCGGCCTACGGAAAGACCGCGCGCGGTGTGTACTTGCTCGGCGAAAACTATCGCACGTGGTCCGAACTGAGTGAAGACACACACGGCGGAGCGCTGGACGTCCAATATCCGGTCGGAGACGGCTTCGTCAAGGCGGGCTACGCGCAAAATCACCGCGCTCGTGACTACCACATCGATGCTTTCGCGGCGAGTACTCAGGGCATGGACAGAAAGTATCAAAACACGCTGCCGATCCTGCCCATTGACGAGATATTTGCGCCGGAAAACTTCGGCAAGGACACTGACGGCAAGCAGATGTTCGACTTCATCCCGTACACCGTTCTGTCCGGCACCTACGACGGTGAACAGGATCTCAGCGCTTACTACGGCATGTACGATTCGCCCTTTAAACTGCGCGGACGCGGTTTTCGTTTCGCGGGTGGCCTGCGCGTCGAGGACTCGGACCAGACGGTGAACGGCCCGAAAGCAGCCGACGATCCGACCCTCATCTCATCGCGCAGCCAGACCACCGACGCGCTCCCATCCGCAAATCTGACCTGTGAAGTGACCAGGACGTCCAACATCCGGCTCGGATATTACAAATCGGTCAATCGACCGGAGATTCGCGAGCAGGCCAACGTTGCCTACCTGGACTTCGACCGCAACCAGACCGTGGTGGGAAATTCAGATCTCGAGCGCGCCACCATTCAGAATTATGACGTGCGCGCCGAGTGGTTTCCGAAACCCGGTGAAGTAATCGCGGTGAGCTACTTCTACAAGGATCTGACCGACGCCATCGAAGAACAGCTGCTGCCGTCGCCGGACCGCTACATCCGCACCTGGTTCAATTCACCAAGCGGGAAGAACTTTGGCTACGAGATTGAGATGCGCAAGGGGCTTGGCTTCCTGACCCGAGGGCTGGAGAACCTGGTGGTGCAGGCCAATTACACACACGTCGATTCGGAAGTCGAATACACCGAATCTTATAACGATTCGTTGACCAACACGCCGGTCTACATATCCAGGACACGACCGCTGCAGGGCCAGGCCCCGTACACGGTCAACGCCGGCCTGACCTATTCGATTCCGGAAATCGGACTCTCGACGAGTCTCCTGTACAACCGCTTCGGCCGCCGCCTCGATGCGGTGGGCGATTCGCGCGATGAGGATACCTACGAAGAGCCGCGCAACCTGCTCGACTTTGCGCTCACCGAGCAGTTCACGAGTTGGATTCGTCTGAAGTTCACGATGAAGGATCTGCTGGCGGACGACAAAGTGCTGACGTACGGCAACAGCGGATCCACGTGGGAGCGCGTTAACGTGGGGACGACGTACGCACTTTCTCTCTCTTTCAGTCTCTAAATGGGTGACACCATGACTCGACCAAAGTCGATTGAGAGGGAGAGAGACTGCGTATCTAGCGCCTCGGATTGACGCCAGAGCAAAAAGGAAATTGCCATCCCCGGAGGGCTAGCTCCGGGGATGGCGGACCCTGAAAGGAGGAGCCCGGCAAAGCGGATTCGCACGAAAACCCCTCTCTTATTGGGTGAGAGGAAAGAATAAGGGATTGCAAGAGGTTGAAACAACCAGCAACGAAAGCAACAGCTACCAACGTCTTTCTGGAGGAACTAAACATGAAGCGTTTCATACTTGGCCTGGCCTTCGCCGCCATCGCGGCCAACGCTGCCACGGCAAATGCGGTGAAGCCCCAGGTCGTGATCGGCCCGGGCACGGGCTCCGCGCCGCGCACACCGTACTGCCAGCTCTTCGACCGTACGCTGGACTCCGACACCACGTATGTTCTGACGGGCCTTTATTACGTCGAACCCAATCACAGCCTGACCATTCAGCCGGGCACCGTGATCCTGGGCCACAAGGCCACCGGCGGTACGCTCATTATTACCAAGGGCGCGCAGATTTTCGCCCAGGGTACCGTGCAGCAGCCCATCGTGTTCACGAGCAACCAGGCCATTGGAGCGCGCAACCCCGGTGACTGGGGCGGCATCATCGTCCTCGGCGATGCTCCCACCAACAAGGTGAACCCGGTCATCGAAGGCGGTCTCATCGGCGGTTCGTGCGGCGGCGGCGTGACCACGTACGGCGGCGCCAACGCCAACGACAACAGCGGCGTGCTCAGCTACATCCGCATCGAGTTCGCGGGCTATCGCTTCCAGCTCAACAACGAAGTCAACGGTCTCACCATGGGCGGCGTCGGCGCGGGCACGCAGATCGACCACATCCAGGTGAGTTATTCGAATGACGACGCCTACGAGTGGTTTGGCGGCACCGTGAACTGCAACTACCTCGCGGCGCTGGGCACCACCGACGATGAGTTTGACACTGACTTCGGTTACTCAGGTCACGTGCAGTTCGGTTTCGGCCTCCGCGACCCCGACTTCTGGGATCCGACCGGTCAGTCGAACGGCTTCGAGTCCGACAACGACGGCTCGTCGACTTCGACCGCCGACCCGCACACACACCCGATCTTCTCAAACATCACGCTGGTCGGTCCCGAGCGCGTCGACGCGGAAGTTCCCTTCCCGCTTGCCTCGACCATCCAGTTCGGCGCCCTCCTGCGCCGCTCGACGCAGACTTGCATCTACAACTCCGCAATCATGGGCTACGCCTGGGGTCTCGCGGTTCGTGATGCAACCACGCAGGGTTTTGCGACCGGTGGACAGCTCCAGATCCGCAACACCAACTGGCAGGCCACGCTGCTTCCGGGCGCTTCGGCATCGATTCACGAACATTCGACGTGGGCCGGCATCGAAGCCTGGTACGGCACAGCGGGCTTCAACAACGTGAACAACCCCGCTGTTACGCGCCTTCCCAACACGATCAAGCTCAACAACCTGAGCAACCTCAATGCTCCGGATCCGCGTCCGCAGACGACCTCCGAGCTGGTCGGCACCGCCGACTTTTCAAACGGCAACCTCGCTGGCTTCGCAGTCACGAGCTATCGCGGTGCGTTCCCGCCGGTCAACGTGGCCAGCCCGAACACCCTGTGGACGGCTTTCTGGACCAACTGGGATCCGCAGAATGTCGACTACTCGAACGGCGTCCCGGGCCCGATCACGGCCGTGGGTGGCCCGAAGATGGAGTCCAGACTCGGACAGAATTATCCCAACCCGTTCAATCCGCAGACGTCGATCGATTACACGGTCGGCCAGGAAGGCAAAGTCACGCTGAGCGTGTATGACGCTTCCGGCGCGAAGGTCAGGACGCTGGTGAGCGAAGTGAAGAAGGCCGGTTCCTACACGGCCAGCTTCAACGCTGACGGCATGGCATCGGGCGTGTACTTCTACCGCCTGGTTGCGCCTGGCATCAACGAGTTCAAGAAGATGGTGCTCCTGAAGTAACACCGTCAGGAGTTACCACGCGACCCTCCCGGAGCGAATGGAGGGTCGCAAAACTCGCGCGCCCCGGTTCCTGCGAACCGGGGCGCTTTTTTTTGCCATCTGCAGCGGGACGAGCAGTTTTCCGCGCGGGCTATCCGAAGAGAAGGTCGATGATGGAACCGAGGTGGCGCTTTCCTTCCAGCACTTCCGGATTGTAGATCTCGGTGTAACCGCAGTTGGTGCACGACGCCGTGATGAACTGGTTGTGCTCGACATCGAGAATCTTGGAGAGCCCGGTGCCGGCCGCCGAGATGCGTTTGACCTTCGCACCGCGGGTCTGGCACTTGGTGCACACGAATCTGGTTTCAAGCTCGGTTGCAAATGACATGGGTTCCTCCATTATATGTGGGACGCCGCATGCAATTGCGGCGGCGAATGGAGCGGGTACACGGCAGGGCTTGCCGTATTCGAGGGTAATTTTTTCCCGGTCAGCGGACGAGGAAATCGGTAGAGACGCGGTTGATCCAGGACACCACCTGGCCGCGGCTGGCGCGCGCGCCGATGAACAGCGCTTCGAGCAGCGCGGGATGTGAGGCGACGTATTTCTGCGCGCGATACGAACGGCGGATCAGTCCCCCGATCGCCACATCGCAGCGGCGGTCGTAATCTTCCAGGATATCCATTGCACCGTGCGGCGCATCGAGCGCTTGATGCACGACCTCGGCCGCGATGGTGGCGGTGGCCACGGCGTGGTGAATTCCCTCCCCCGTCATCGAATCAATGAAACGGCCGGCGTCCCCCACGAACAGCACGCCCTTGGCCGCACGAGCGCCGGATGAGGGGGTTGCGTATGGAAGCTGCCAGGTGGCGGAATCATGGAGGCGCGCATCGCTCGCGAGCCTCGGTCTCACATCGGGGCTGTCGAGGAAGCGCTGCAACAACTGCTGCAAGGTGGCGCCACTGCGCTTGAATCGATCCGTGCGCATGATCACGCCCACATTGGCGCGGTCCGGACCGAGCGGGAAGACCCACGCATAGCCGGGTGCGAGCGCTGCCTGGAAATGAAACTCGGCCGCTAAAGCACCGGTATCGATGCCCTCGATATAGGCGCGAATCGCCACCCCGCGATCGGCTTCCGCGGCACGCGCGGGCGCGAGCGCGCGGCCCAACACTGACGTCGCGCCGTCGGCTGCGATCACATGACGCGCGCCTATCACCCGCCCTGACCCATTGGACTCTACTTCCACTCCGCGAACGACACCGCTTTCGATGACGGGCGCGCGCACCTGGGCGCGCTCAAAGCGCGCGCCGGATGCAATAGCGTGTCCCCGCAAGAGCGCGTCGAACTGGATTCTCGGCGCGATCAGAAACTGCGTGTCATCCCGACGTGGATCAAAGGAAACCGTGAAGTCCCTACCCCGGGCCGAAACCAGCCGGACCGCGCGCACGCGCGTGAAGCCCGCGCCGGCCAGCTCGTCGCGCATTCCAAGGTCGTGGAGTATGCCCACGGTGCCCGGGGGAATGCCGTCACCGCAAGGCTTGTCCCGCGGAAACTCGGCGCGGTCGACAAGGAGCACGTCGCGCCCGCGCCGCGCGAGCGACGCCGCAGCCGTGCTTCCCGCAGGGCCGGCGCCAACCACAATCACATCATGGAACGCGGACATGTCTTAAATGTTACCTGCACGGCGATCATGCGCGTTGTGATAAGCTTTCCGGAACCGCCCCACCACCCGAAGGAGGCGCATTCATGGCCACGATCTCGCGTCGCTCCAGCCGTACTGTGCTGTTCCTGTGCTGTACACTCGTTCTCACGCTGTTCACCCACAACCTGTTTGCCGCCACCTGGACCGTTCGCAAGGACGGCACGGGACAGTTTACTACGATCGGCGCTGCCCGGGCGGTGGCCACGACCGGTGACATCATCGAGGTCGGTCCGGGGACGTATCCGGAGGAAGTCGACTTCGACTATGCGGTCACGCTGAAGTCGACGGACGGCGCCGCTACGACCATACTGGACGGCGAAGACGTCCGTCGTCTCCTGATTTTTCGCGCCGGAACGGGCACCGTGGTGGACGGGTTCACGGTGCGCAGGGGCATTCAGGTCAGCGCCGGCGCCGGTATCCGCGTGCAGCTCACCGCGACGGCCACCATCAAGAATTGCGTATTCGAAAACAACAATTCGGACTTCGACGGCGCCGCCATGATCTGTCGCGACGCCGGATCGCGCATGGACGTTCTGGACTGCGTTTTCAGGAACAATTTCGCCGTTCATCGTGGCGGCGCAGCCGTGGTAGTCATACAGGGAACCGCCACCTTCACCCGGTGCGTTTTCGACGGCAATGACTCCGGTGAAGTCGCTGCGCTCGGCTTCAACACTGGCTCTGTCTGCACGGTGACAAACTGCCTGTTCAAGAACAACGGAAGCGAAATCTCCGGCATTTATGGCGAGCTCTCGACCGTCACCGTGACGGACAACACTTTCGTCAACAACCACGCCTCCGGTGCGACCGTTCACATTTTTTCGTCCACCGTGGTGTTCAAGCGCAACATCCTGGCCCATGACCCGAGTGCGAACGGTTGGGACGTCCTCAACAACACCAGTGAAGATCGCACCTGCAACGTCTACTGGCAGAATGAGAAACCCACGAGCTCGGGCGTCATCAACCCCGGCGAGCTGCTGGGAGATCCTCTCTTTTGCGATGCGCCCAACAATAACTTTAGCATCAACCTTATTTCGCCGGCGGCGCCGGGGCACAATGCTTGCGGTCTGCTCGGCGCATTTCCCGTAGGTTGCGGTCCGGTGGCGGTTGCAATCTCTTCGTTCGATGCGAAAGCCATGGGCGGTGTGGTATCACTTCACGGAACGTTTACGTCCGATCTGCGTGTACAGGCAGTGAACGTCTATCGCGGCGAAGGCGATGCTTCCTTCATCCGACTTGCCACGATCGTCGACTTCGAGGGGACCACTTTCGACTACACCGATAATTCGGTGGCACCGGGACAATCCTACCGCTACCAGATCGGCGTCATCGACGGTGACGGCGAATTCATGTCTCCGATCGAACGCGTCAGCGTCGCACCACTGCTGAGCGGTATCGACCAGAATCGTCCCAACCCGTTCAATCCGCAAACCACGATTCATTACACACTGTCCACACCGGGGCGCATCACGTTGGCCGTGTACGATGCGACGGGGCGCCTGGTGCGCACATTGCTGGACGAGAACCGGGCCGCAGGGGCACAGGACGTGATCTGGAATGGGCAGGACGATCGCGGCAACGCCGTGGCGTCGGGCGTGTACTTCTACAGGATGACCGCCGGGAAGTTCAGCCAGACGAGGCGCATGGTGCTGCTCAAGTAGCATCCCCGGATAACTCATTGAATGGCGAAAGGCCGGGGTGCTGCCACCCCGGCCTTTTTTTCTGTCACTGCAATCACGCGGGCTTCTACGTCTGCTGCTTCTTCTTCGCGACCCACGCCTTCACGTTGGCGTCGAGCACGTCGAGCGGGACGGCGCCGCTCCACAGCACCACATCATGAAACTCACGCACGTCGAATTTCGGGCCCAGCTCTTTGGTGGCGTAGGCGCGCAGCTCACGGATCTTGAGCTCGCCGGTCTTGTACGCCACCGCCTGTCCCGGCCACGCGATGTAGCGGTCGATCTCGGCTTCGATGTTACGCATCGACAACGCGCCGTTGGCGGCAAAGTAGTCGAGGGCTTGCTGGCGCGACCAACCGAAGTAGTGCATGCCGGTATCCACCACGAGACGCATCGCGCGCCACATCTCGTAGCTCAGGCGGCCGAAATCGCTGTAGGGATCCTGGTAGAGCCCCATCTCCATGCCGAGCCGCTCCGAATAAAGTCCCCAGCCTTCGCCGAAAGCCGTCACCCATTCGTAGCGACGAAACATGGGCACATCCGGAAGCTCCATGGAGACAGCGGTCTGCAGATGGTGGCCCGGCACGGCTTCGTGCAGCGACAGAGCTTCGATCTCGTAGAGCGGGCGGCTCTTGAGATCGTACAGATTGACGCGGTAGCAACCGGCGCGCGTGCCGTCGCCTGCGCCGCGTTCGTAATACGCGGTCGTCGTCTTGGGCGCCATGAAATCAGGAATGGGCTTGATGCCGTAGGGCATGCGCGGCAGCGTCTTGAAGAGCGTCGGCAGCTGTCCGTCGATCTTCTTCAGCACGTACGCCGTCTCCTTCATGAGCTGTTCCGGATCAGTCGTGTAGAAACGCGGATCCGTGCGCAGGAAATTCACGAACTCCGCAAACGAGCCCTTGAACGCGGTCTTCGCGATCACCACATCCATTTCACCGTGGATGCGCTTCACTTCCGAAAGTCCCGTTTCGTGGATTTCTTTCGGCGTCTTGTCGAGCGTGGTGTACTCCTTCACCAGGAACTCGTAATACGCTTTCCCGTTGGGAAGATTGGCGCACGCAATCGACTCACGTCCGCCCGGCACATATTCTTTTGCGAAGAAATCCCGCAAATCGGCGAAAGCCGGCACCACCGAAGACGTGATGGCTTTCTTACCGCGCTCGGTGAGGCGCGCACGGTCCTTCTCGCCGATGATCGCCGGGAAGTTCTTGAACGGTTCGTACAGGAGACTTGTGGTGGGATCATCCACCACGTGCGGCGTCACGGTCTCGACCAATCCTGACATGACGACTTTGGGCAACACGTAGCCGCCCTTCAGCCCGGTGCGCATGACCTCGATATTCTGGTCGAAGTACGTCCGCGCCGCTTCGAGGC
The DNA here is from genome assembly GCA_964621155.1 of uncultured bacterium. Classification (GTDB taxonomy): domain Bacteria; phylum Krumholzibacteriota; class Krumholzibacteriia; order WVZY01; family JAKEHA01; genus JAKEHA01. Next base: position 54,885 of record CAZULB010000001.1, read on the forward strand.
GCGCGCAGTAGTTTTCATAGTCCTTGACGGTCTCGAGCGGCACGTTGTCGGCAAGCTGTGGAAAGTCGGTATGAAAACCCTCGCGGTTCGTGATCGGCATCAGGTAGCTCTTGAACTCGGATTCCGTGATGCGATCACGCAGACTGCGCCCGAAAATGTCGTAGTTGATGCGGTCCGCATCAGGAAGTTTGGCGCGGTCGATGCCCTGCCAACGCTTGAGAAATTCCCGTGTGTCTTTCTCGCGGCGCTCGTAATCCGCCACTGTCACCGAGGGCAACTTGTCGTCGGCGCCGTGGTCTCCAACCGAAGTGGCGAAGAGCGGATTCTCGTGCAGCCGCCAGGCCCACTCGTCATCGAGGAGTTGCTTGAGGTCGCTTGACGGCGTCTGCGATAACGCAATCGTGGCGCCCATCACAAGGAAGAGTAACGCCACGATCCACGGAGCGTGTTTCACAGGGGTCTCCTTTCCAACCGGGTGATCGCGCCGCGCAAGCGGGACCAGGCAGCGCGACGCGAGCATAACACAGTCCGGCTGGCATGAAGGAGATTGCGCGCCACACCATCCAAACGTCCGTTTCCGGTCCCGAAAATGAAACGGGACGATACGAACGCGATGACACTCATCGCGCGCGTACCGCCCCGAATCGGCGGCCTCCCAAAGGAACGAAGCCGCTAGAATTTGCCCTGGAACGTCAGGCGGGCCATGACATCCGTATCCGGCTTGGGCGGGCCGGCCACTTCGGGATCGTCATACACCGTGATTTCGACGTTGGGCATGATGTTGACGCCTTCCGCCACCGCGAAATCCATGCCACCGATGAACAACGTGTTGGCGGAGATGGACGAGAACGGAAGGTACGCGATCGATTCGCCCTGCGGATTGGGATCCATGTTGCGATCGACGCGACCGAAAAGCCACATCTTGTCTTTTACCGCACCGGTGATGAAGCCGGAGAGAATGCGATAATCCTGATCCTCGCCAACTTCGTTGCGCGACTGCTGTGCGAACTGCAAGCCCGCGCGCATCTTCTCCGCCGTGTAACCGGCGAAACCGTAGTACGTGACCCGGTCCGCGGCGTTGACGCGGTCATCGTAGTCGGCGTAGCCCTCGAGAACCAGATGGGCGGTGGGACGAAACTGAATCGCGCCCATCGCCTTCTTGCGCGTGTTGGTCTCGGATCCGACAGATGCGCCGTTGCCAACCAGGATGTGATAGCCAACCTTCTTCGATTCGCCGAAGCCGCCCTGGAAGCCGATGCCGGCGTCGCGCGACGCGCCCCACAGCTGGAGCTCGACCGGAACCTTCTCGATCGTCCGGTATCCCCACACGTCCTCGTAAGTCTGGAGGGTGGGCGTGGGCTGAATACCGATGAGCGCTGAGTGCGTATTGTGCTGCCACTTGAGCCAGGCGTCCTTCATGAAGGCCGGAATCGTGGCGACCGTCTTGAAGTCGCCGGGCTGCGAGGCCTCGAGGCGAAGGCGAGCGGACCAGACGTCGTCGAACTTCTGGTCGTAGGTCAGATAGAAACGGCGGATCCAGAGACCGTTCATGTCCTCGATCGTCGAATCATGATTGGCCGCCATCCAGTAAGCGTCGCCGAAGACCAGCGCGCTGAACTTCCCTTCACCGGCAAAAGCCGGAACCGCGGTTGCCGCCAGCGTGAGCACGGCGAGAACAGCACTTTTGAAAGACATTGAGGCACTCCTTGGTTTGAACCGAACCATCTTGTCAAATGACTTGCGGCGAAGAATGCAGGGTAAGTGTGAAGACCGGATGAAGGAAAAATGAATCCTTCACACAGCGACGACCGATCTTTACTGCCTTGTCGGGGTCTTAATATGGCGGCGGAGACGGGGCAGGAGTGTAAGTGCCTTATGAAGCCGAGCTTACGCGACTTCGAACAAATGGTCTTCGGACGGATTCTCGGCCGGGATGAGCGCGGCGCTGGCACGGGCCGCCGCATCCTCGTGTTCGACCACACGCTCGCGCCACTCGTCGCGGAGCTTGTCCTCACGGTAGCGCTTGAGAAAATAACCGATGGTCTCGACGCGAATCTTGATGGACCCGGCCGGGCGATTCTCGTCGAGATCCTTGAATGAGTAGTACGGCGTGCCCGAGCGTTCGATGATTTCTTCCACCACGCTGTAGATGGGGGCGTCGTGGCCGCACTTGAAGTTGGACACCTCGAGAGCCACGAGGTTCGGGTGCCGTGCGGTGTACTTGGCGGCCCACACCTTGCGTGACGTGTTTTCGCTGTAGGCGTTCTTCCACACGTCGCTGATGTCCATGGGGTGCGCGATATCGCCAGCGCGGACTTCGTCGCCGAACAACCAGTCCAGGATGTCGTCGTCGATGGGAAGTGAGTCCTGCGTGAAGACCGGATAGCCGAGTTTCTGGAACTCGACGAGGATCTCGTGGTTGATACCGGGGTCGTTGTGATACGGGCGCCCCAGCACCACGATTCCGATCTTGTTCTCACGTTCCAGCTCTTCCAGCACCTCACGCGCGGCAGCGCGCGTCGATACCACGTATTCGTCGAGGGCCTTGAAGCCGGCTTCCGCCGCGCGCTCGTTTTCTTTCTCCGAAATCCCGAGCACATCCTTCCACGCCGCGAACATCTGGCGCGCGAACAGGTGCGGCTGCGCGACATTCACCACCGGGCAGAGATACTGGATGCCCTTCTTGGCGAAGGTGTCACCTTCCTTGGTGAAGGCGGCCTTCACGGCCTCCGGCGTGGCCGTGACCGTCGGGCACGCGCGGCAATCCTGCGCCTTGTAGATCTCGCTCTTCAGGTCGTCGATCATGGGGAAAAAGATCGCGTCCAGCGGCTTCTTCTCGTGCTGTTTGAAAATCAGATTGTGCACGTGCGGAATGCCGAGCTTGCTCGGGAAGCACGGGTCGATGGCACCGCGCTTGGCGCCTTCCTTATAGAGGTCCTCGGTGGTGTAGTCCGAGTACACGAGGTTATGCGGACGAATGCCGAGCGACTCGAAGTACGCCGAGAAGAGCGGATTGGTCGAGTACTGGTTCAGCATGCGCGGAATGCCGATGCGATAACTCTCGCGCTTCTTCATCTGCTCGATGCGCGCCTTTTGCCCGCTGGTGAAGGCGTGCTTCGGGAGCGGATCCGCCACACTCTCCGGCTTGAAGCTCTTGAACACGTCGCGAGCGCTCTTCTCGATGAAGTTGGGCGCAGCCTTGAGGCGCGCGTCGAGGTCCTTCTTGATCTCGCGCATCGACTCGACGTCTTCGACGAGTCCCTTCTCGCACGAATTATTGACGATCAGCCGCCGCGCGCCCGGCATGAGCGGCACTTTCGACTTGCGTGCGCCCGCGGTGGCGCTGGCGGTGTCGACTTCGCCCTGCTCGCGCTTGATGGCTTTCTTCGAAGCCTCGACGTCGATGAACGTGCGCAGGCACTCGTTCTTGCAGAAGTGGCAGCGCGTGTCTTCCGACGTGTGCGTCGTGTAGGAAATGGTCTGGATGGCGTCGAGCCCGATGAAGCTGGTTATACGCCCGTTGGCGTGCAGGCGCTGCGCTTCCAGTGCCGCGCCGATGGCGCCGCTTTCGCCGCAGTGCTTGTGCACGATCACTTCGGGCAAATCGTCGGCCGTGCCGCGGAAGCGCGATGAGATGAAATCGACCTGCGACTTCACCGCGGCCAGGTTTCTCTGTGTGCCGCCCTGCAGCACGAATTTCTTCCCCAGCTTGGCCAGGTTGGGGATCTGCGCGACATACAGCCAGATGTTCTTGGGCAACACCGCGGCCAATCCGGCCATGATCTCGCCCGCCGTCCAACCCTGGCGCTGGAAGTCGACGATATCCGACTGCATGAACACCGCGCAGCCATAACCGAAGGTCGGCATCTGCTCGGCACCGAATGCGGTGTCGGCGAACTTCTCCACCGGGACACCGAACTCGCCCGCCGTGCTCTGGAGGAAATAGCCGTTCCCCGCGGAACACTGCGTGTTGAGCTTGAAGTCTTTGACGCTCCCGTCTTTGAGCACCATGATTTTGATGTCCTGGCCACCCACGTCGCAGATCACATCCACGTCATCGTAGAAATGGAGCGCGCTCTCGGCGTGCGCCACGGTTTCGACGATGGCGGCATCGGCGGCCAGCACATCGCGCAGGACGTCTTTGGCATAGCCGGTCGTGCCCACGCCCAGAATTTCGAGGCGGGCGCCGAACGATTCGACGTGGCGCTGGATGTCGCCGATCACCTCGATGGTGTCCTTGATGGGATTGCCCTTCGAGAGCTGGTAGGCCTTGCAGATCACTTCACGCGCTTCATTGACGAGCACGGCTTTGGTGGAGGTGGATCCACCATCCAGGCCGATGAAGGCTCTCACGACTTCGCCGGGCGCAAAGGTCGCGGGCTCGAAGGGCTCTTCCCGATAGCGTTCCTTGAAGCTTGCGAGGTCGGCGGGATCTTTCGAGAGTCCGACGCTCGCCTTGGCCTTGCTCTGCTTGCGCCCGACGTTGATGTACTCCTCGAGCGCGGTCCACCCTTTATAGACACCGACGCCTTCGTCCTCGTCCTTGCCATACTCGACGGCGCCGAGGGCGGCGTAGTACTGCGCATTCTGCGGCACCACGATGAGCGACTTGGGATCAACGCCCTCGGGCAATTTGACCTCTCGCTCTTTCCACGTGATGGGAATGTTGTGCTGCCATGCTTCGCGCATGCCGCGGATGTAGGTATTGGGTCCGCCCAGCAGAATGACTTCGGGACGAAGCGTGTGGCCGCGCGTCAGTACCGAGAGATTTTGTCCGATGATGGCCTCGAACAATGAGGCCATCAATTCTTCGGTGGGAATGCCCTGTTTCTGCAGGCCGTTGATGTCGGTCTCGGCGAAGACACCGCACTTCCCCGCCACGTGGTGCAGCTTGACCCCGTTATAGCCCTGCTCGCACAACTGCTCGGGAGGAATGCGCAGCTTGGCGTTGATCTTGTCGATGACGGCACCGGTTCCACCCGCGCATTTGTCATTCATCGACGGAATCTTCTTCTTGCGGCCGGTCTCGGGGTCTTCCTTGAAGACGATGATCTTGGCGTCCTGTCCGCCCAACTCGATCACGGAACCTGCGGCCGGATGCACCTTCTCGACGGCGAGACACACCGCGTTCACTTCCTGCACGAACTTGGCGCCCAGTTTGGGCGCGATGTTCATGCCGCCGCTGCCGGTGATGAACACGCAGGTTTCCCCCGCCGCGGTGGCGGCGCGAAGCCCGTCGACTTCTTCGTCGATGCGCTTGAGGAACTCGAGAACTTTTTCGGGTTGTTTGGTCTCGTGGCGCTGGTAGTCGTGCCACACCATGGCGTCCGTAGCGGGATCGACCACGACCGCCTTGACGGTCGTGGAGCCGACATCCATGCCAATGAGGAACCGGGCAGCCATAGTCGAGCGGAGTATGGGCTACGTGCCGCCCCGGGGCAATAGTGGAAACCGATTATTCTATTTCGTATACTACCGGCGCTGACTGCAGTCCGCCCCACTATAAATGACGAGGTTTGGCCATGTCCGCGACCTACCGTCTGAATGATGACGTTGTCGAGATGACACTCAACGGCAGCACTGGAATCGACGAGGTCATTCAAACTTTCCACAAGGCTCTCGACGACTCGGATACTCCGGAAGAGTTCGTGCTCCTCCTGGACGTTCGCAAGTCCACCTCACTCGCCACCCGACCCACGTCCGAAATCATCAAAGTCGCGGAGTACCTGGGACCGTTCCAGGACCGCGTCAAGCGCTGCGCCGTACTGGCCACGGAGAACATTCATTTCGGACTGAGCCGCCTGGGTGCTGTGTACAGCGAGACGGCCGGTGTGATGACGAGCGTCTTCCGCGACAAGGAAGAAGCCATCGACTGGCTGCACAGCGGCCAGTGAGTCGCAGCGTCCGCCTATTTGAGCAGTACCATCTTCTTCGTGTCGACGAACTCGCCTGCGCGCATGCGGTAGAAATACACGCCCGAGGCGACGCGCTGTCCGCGATCGTCGTCTCCATCCCAGTGCACTGACCATGATCCTGGGTTGCGTCGCTCGTTCACGAGCTCGCGCACGCGGCGTCCGGACACGTCATAGATCGAGATGTTCACATCGGCGCCACCCGCGGGCACGTCATACGTGATCGCGGTAAGCGGATTGAACGGATTGGGAATGTTCTGCCCCAACGCGAACGCGAGCGGTCGATTGCCGGTACCGGTCGGCAAGAGATGGGGCTTTACGACGACCACGTGCGACGCCGCAGTAGTGGCGAGGAATCCAGGAATGGTCGCCGAGACAGTGACGCTGCCAGGATTCAGCGGACCGAACTCCACACCGCCGAGCACCGCCGACGCCGCCGATTGCGACTGGCCGGCCGGAATCGCCACGACGACTGGTGAGCCATTCAGCGCATCTGTGACGAGCGTCGCGAAACCAAGATCGGATAGCGACACCGTCGCATTCAGCGTCGGGCCGCCGGGGCGCACGAACTGCGGAGCCCCGACAGTGGCCTGATCACTGCTCGCCGTGCCCACTCGTACCACGAACGGATCATTGGGATCATTGTCCATGATTGAATCCGGCAAGAGCGCAACCTGCAGTGCAGGTTGCACCACGTTCGCCACGCGAACGCCCGAGGTGAAGGTGGGCACGCTGGCCGAGACCGTTGATGTGCCCATCGCAACACCCTGAACGTAAAAGGAAACCTGTGTGCTCCCGTTCGATAGCGGGAAGTCCAGCGAAGCCGTCCCCGGCGTGGAGAAATTAGGGGCAAGCAGTGCGACTGATGGGTCGCTGCTCGCGACGTGCACCGTAACGCCACCGTGCTGGGCCAGTCCCAACACCGCGCTGATAACACCGCTCTGCAATCCCTCCCCGACATCTTCAATGGCTCCCATGGTAACGATACGCTGCGAAACGACCACCTGCTGTGTCGCCGCGCCCATCGGCGTGAAGCCCGGGATGGTCGCCGCCACCAGCGTTGTCCCGGGCCCGAGCGGATCGAACGCGACGCCGCCGGTGGCAACGGTGGCACCCGACGATGACGCGCCAGCCGAAATGTTGACCGTGACCGATGCGCCGGTGGCAGGCGTCGTCACCAGCTGACCGGCGACCGCGTCGGTGAGAGTGATGGTTGCGGTCACACCCGGACTTCCGGCGCGCACCGACTGCGCGGGATTGACGGACCCATTGCCGCTCGCGGGCAGTCCCACGCGCACCTGGAACGGGTCGTTGGGATCCGTGGCGTCGAACGCCGCGGCGAGACCGATCATGTCGAGCGCCGGTGTGACGATGGTCGCCGTCTGGCTCGCCGAGATGAACCCGGGCGCCGACACGGTGATCAGTGACGTGCCCGTCACGTTCTCCATTCCCGAAACGTAGAACGTGGCAGTCGCGGATCCGTTGGCCACGGATAAATCGATGGAGGCGCTGCCCGCCGTGCTCGCGTTCGGCGCCACCAGCGCGACCGATGGGTTCGCGCTTGCGATGTGCGCCGTGACGCCTCCGTGATTCGACACGCTCAGTGTGGCCGAGTTCCCCGAGTTCTGAAGGCCGGCGCCGATGGTCCCCAGCGCACCGAGAGAAATGGTCGGTTGCGTGACGGCCACCGTCTGACTGGCGGCCGTGGTCGTAATGAAACCAGGAATCGTGGCGGAGACCGTGGTCGATCCGAGCGCGGTCCCGTCAAAGGCGACGCCGCCCGTCGCGACCGTCCCAGGCGACGTTGAATTTCCGGGGGTGATTGATACCACCACCGAATCTCCGGTGAGCGGCGTGGTGATGAGGTCGCCGACCGGATGGCTGGAATTCTTGATGGTGGCCGTGAGGGGGACACCCCCCGCACGAATGTTTTGCGTTGAATTCACGCTGGTGTTGCCCCCGGATGGCAATCCGACGCGGACATAGAACGGGTCGCTCGGAGCGAGCGTGTCGAGGGTTGTGACCAGACCGCTGATGTCGAGCGCCGGCTGCACGACGGTCGCCGTCTTGCTCGCCGAGGTGAACCCGGGCGCCGACACGGTAATCAGTGATGTGCCGGTCACGTTTTCCATGCCGGAGATGTAGAAGGTCACACCGGTGGATCCGTTCGGCACGAACGCGTCGAACGAGGCGTTCCCCGCGGTGGTTGCGGTGGGAGCCACGAGGGCCACGGATGGGTTGGCGCTTTCGACGTGCACCGTCACGCCGCCGTGCTGCGACGCGCTCAGCGTGGCCAAGTTCCCCAAGCCCACAAGACCCGAGCCGACATTGGAAATTGCGTTGAGCGTGATCACGGGCTGCGTGACGGTCACCGTCTGACTGGCGTTCGTCGTCGCTATGAAACCGGGGATGGTGGCGGACACGGTGGTCGAGCCAAGCGCGGTCCCGTCGAAAGCGACGCCGCCAGCCGCGACGGTCGTCGGCGAGAAGTAAGAACCGACGGGGATCGTCACCGTGACGGAGTCCCCGGTGAGGGCCGTGGTGATGAGATCGCCGACCGCGATTGCGGAATTCTTGATGGTGGCCGTGACGGGGACACCCCCGGCACGAATGCTTTGCGTCGGATTCACGCTGGTGATACCGCCGGATGGCAGGCCGATCGTGACCCAGAACGGGTCCACGGGATCGAGCGTGTCGAGGGTGGTGACCAGACTGCTGATGACGAGCGCGGGTTGCTGAACGTTTGCGAGCCGGCTGGCGTTGCCAAAGCCGGGCGCGGAAACGGTGATCAAGGAAGCGCCGCTCACTCCTTCGAGACCCGACACGACGAACGACGTGCCCGTGAGCCCGTTGGCAAGGAAGATGTCGATAGAAGCAGTTCCGACGGTCGTTGCATTGGGCGAGACCAACGCCACCGACGAATCGGCGCTCTCCACGTGAATGGTCACGCCGCCGTGCTGCGACCCGCTCAGTGTCACCCCATTGGCCAAACCCTGCAGACCCGAACCCACGTTTCCGATTGCATTGAGCGTGATCACGGGCTGCGTGACGCTCACATTCGCGCTGGCCGCCGCGGTGGCAATGAATCCGGGAATGCTTGCCGACACCGTGGTCGACGCGACGTTCAGGCCGTCAAAGGCCACACCGCCCGCGGCAACGCTCGTCGGCGAATAGTAGAGACCGGGTGTGATAGAGACGGTGACCGTCTGGCCCGTAAGGGGCGTGGTAATGAGCTGCCCGGCGAACGCGTTCGAGTTGACGATCGTTGCCGTGAGTCCCGTGCCGCCGATGCGCACGCTTTGCGTTGGATTCACGGTGCCGTTGCCGCTCGATGGCAACCCGATCTGGACCCAAAACGGGTCCGCAGGATCGAGCGTGCCGATGGAGGTGACCAGGTTGGAGATGGCGACCGCCGGCTGAACAATGGTCGCGGTCCGGCTCCCGCTGGTAAACCCGGGCGCCGACACCGTGATCATCGCGGTGCCGGTGACGTTCTCCATGCCCTGAACAACGAATTGCACGCTGGATGACCCGTTGGGGACAAACACGTCGAACGATGCGCCGCCGGCGGTGGAGATGTTGGGCGCGACCAGAACCACCGACGGGTTGTCGCTCTCGACGTGCACGGTCTTGCCCCCGTGCTGCGACGTGCTCAAGGTGGCCGTGTTGGCGCTGCCCTGGAGTCCGCTCCCCACATTGGAGAGCACGGGCACAGTGATGGTTTGTGCACGCGCGTTCGACGCCGCGAGCGTGCCCAGGAATGCAATGACAAGAATCAGCGGTGAGCGTTTCATCGTAGAACCTCCCTCAGCGCGCAGATTTCGGGTCGGGCGGAAACGCCGATTTCATTTCCGTCCACTCGATCTTCACGTGTATCCGTTCTTGAAGTTTTCCCACACGCTTGTCGTACCCGAGACGATGCCGGCGTGGGCAACCGCCGGGAGCGATTGCAGGTATGCGAGCGCGCGGACCGCAATCGTGTTGGGACTCTCTGCGCTCCACCGCTCCACCTGCCCGGCCACCAACCCGAGATTCTTCACCCAGGCGCTATCGCCACTCGTCACGGTCCCGCCGCCGCCACCTCCTCCGCCCCCGTCGTCCTTGGGTTCGGTACTGTTGTTACCGGAGCAAGCGGCGAAGACGACAAGAACAAAAAGGACGAGCGTTTCATGTGGAGCACCTACTTGAGAAGAACCATCTTCCTGGTTTCGACAAAATCGCCCGCCCGCATGCGGTAGAAGTACACACCCGACGCCACGCGCTGGCCGCGATCGTCGTCGCCATTCCATTGCACGGACCAGCTTCCCGGACCGCGGTGCTCGTTGACGAGTTCACGCACCCGCGCACCCGCGACGTCGTAGATCGTCATGTTCACGTCCGCTCCCCCCGCCGCCACTTCATAACGAATGGTGGTCTGCGGGTTGAACGGGTTGGGAACCGCCTCGTGCAATGCAAACTTGAGGGCGGGCTTGTCGCCCACCGCGGTGGCGGCCCCCGCGCCGATCACGAACGGTGAAAGACTTGTCGTCGTGCCACAAATCACGTCGACGTCGGTGTCGAGGAGGGTGGTGATGTTGACCCAAGCGGGTGGATTGAGCGACGCGTCGTAGTGGAGCAATTGCAGCGATGCCTCGGGCACCGAGAGTGCGAACGGGTCGTACTCGATACACACCTCGATGGTGCCGTTGAAGCTGACCAGGGTGCTTATGTTGTAGAACCTCCCGTCACCGGCTGTGAAGGACCCGGGGAGGGCCGGGCCGGTGGACGTGACCTCGAGATTGGTTCTGCCCGACTGGGACACGTTCGCGAACGTGATGCCCACATTGTGCAATCCGCTTCCGTTTTCGTCCCACGGCTGAATGTGCACGTTGTTCCCCACCGGCGTGTTCGGAAGCAGGAACGCGACCGTGTTCGAGACCACGCTGCGATTGCAGTTCAGGTCCAGGGCAATCACCGACCAGTACTGATCTGTGCCCCCGGGGTTGGAGATGGTGTAGAGCGTGTCGGTTGCCGTGTCGTAGTAGCTTTCGAAGGGAGGCTGTACCGGAATCTGACTCATGTAGACGGCGTAGTACATGATGTCGGACGCGGGTCGCGACCAGTGGAGCTGCAGCAAGCCGGGCGGAACGATGTGCGACGCGAGGACCGACGCCGGCGGCGCGATGTTGTCGAACGAAGTCCCATGCCGGATGTTCGATGATTCGAGCGAGGAGATGTAACCGAGCACCCGGAAGTTCTGCCCGAATAGCTGCCAGCACGTCGAATCATCCTGGGTCGGTTCGTTGGCGACATAGAGGTCGGTTCCGTTGTCGTTGATCCAGTCGATTGTGATCCATGCTCCGTTGTCGTTGCGCTGCACCTCGTACAGGTAGTTCTCACCGGGACGGTCGAGATCCTTCCAACGCATGGTCACGTGCCGGCCCTCGTCGCCCGGCGTGTCAACGATCGATGTGATAACCGGCTCGGGATTTCCCCACGCTCCGGCCGCACTCATGCGCTGCGCATAGGTCTGCGAGGTACCGCTGCGGGCATCCGACCAGGCGATCATGCTGGCGCCGTTGACGCTGGGCGCGATCACGGGGGTGACTTGTGCCCCGGTGGCAAGACAGACTTCGGAGCCTTGCAGCACGAAGAAGAGATTGCCGAGCGCATCAACGCGGCGCGCATAGATGTTGTCTCCCGCGACGCGCTGATCCTGCCAGGTGATGATGGCGCCGTTGGAGCCGTCGGTCGTCAGGGTGGGCGCAACCTGGTGGCCGGACGCGGTACAAACCGCAACTCCATCGGCTGTCCACAGGGCGGTGCCGCTGGCGTTCACGCGCCGGGCGTAGATGTCGGCATTGCTGAGGCCGTTGCGCATGTCGCGCCAGGTCGCGATGCCGCCGCCTGCGCCGTCGGCAATCAAGATGGGATCGTACTGATCACCGAGCGAGCCACAGAGCACCACGCCGTTCGCGGCCCACAGCATATTGCCTGCGCCGTCGGTGCGCTGGGCCCAGATATCGGTGTGGGAGATGCGTCGATCCTGCCACACGACGATGGCGCCACCGGCACCGTCGGAAACAATCTTCGGGACATTCTGACTCGCGCCCGCGTTGCAGACGATGACTCCGTCCGCGGTCCACAGCGGCGTTCCGCTGGCGTTCACGCGACGGGCGTAGATGTCGGCCTGCAGACTGCTGACGCGCTCATCGTGCCACACCACGATGGCGCCACCCGCGCCGTCGGATGCGATCGAGGGACCATCCTGGTTGTTCGCTGCGGTGCACAACGCAACGCCGTTCGTCGCCCACGCCCGCTTGCCGTCCGAATCGTAACGCGCGGCATAGATGTCCGCGCTGCCGCTGCGCGTGTCGTCCCACGCGATGATGGCCCCGCCCGCGCCATTCGACGCAATCACGGGGTGTGCCTGCGTGCCGGTCGCCGTGCAGACAGCGACCCCGTTGCCGGTCCAGGCCGACTTGCCGGACCCATCTACTACCTGCGCGAAGATGTCCCCGGTGGCGTTACGCCCGTCTTCCCAGACAATGATCGCTCCACCCGCACCATCGGCGATGATCGCGGGATTGATCTGATCGCCGGCCGCGGCGCAAATCGTTGCGCACCACACGGTGTTTCCCGCGGGAGTAATCCGGGACGCGACAATGTCGTAGGCTCCATTACTCGCGTCGCCCCACGCGATGATGGCTCCGCCGGCGCCGTCAGAGGCGATCGCGGGTGCCTGCTGCGCCCCCGTCTTCGCGCACGGCGGAAGGCCGTTGATCACCCATTGTGCGTTCGCGGTCGCGATTGCCACAACGCACACAAACGCGGTTGTAAGTATCAGGGTTGCGTGCCTCTTCATTTCACTACTCCTCAACGCGCCGCATCCGGATCGGGCAGGAAGAACGGCGTAATATCGTTCCATCTGATTTTTGCCTGCCCGTCCAGCTCCGGGCCAAGATGGGTGACCAGGGGAGTCACCGAACATGAGCCGCGCTCGCCCTTCAAGATTTCGAAATCGTTGTTCATCGGGATGAGGAACGCGGTCGCCTGTCCGTGGTCGTCGAACAAACAGTCCTCGGTTGCGACCTGAACGTAGAGCGGCTTGCTGAAGTTCTCGCAGTCTCCCGACCGCTTCCACGTCCCCGCCGTGAACACGGCGAGGACTTGCATGGCCAGTCGCAGCTGATGAGCCTTGGTATCGACGGATCCGAAATACACGTAGAGCCCATCGGGACTTCCATACCAGACGGACTCGATCTTTCCTCCCTGCCCGAGCGTGTAGGTGTCCGTGCAATCGGCGATGGTTTCCGAGTATTCGCCGCCCGTGGTGATTTCGATCCTGGAGTCGTCGCTTGGCCCGAAGAGCACTGTGGTTTCGAACGGCTCCTCACCCGGCTCGTCGCGGAACGAATGAATATCGGCGCGGAAGCGGAGGCTTATTTTCATCTGGGCGGTTTGACTGCCGGGATCATCGCGGTCGTACGTCCACTCGCCCTTCCACTCGGTGAGGTTTACGGGATTGCTAATGCGTGCATCGTCTCCGGTCCCGACCTTGACGACGACGGTGCCGGATGCATTGCTGCCCGTGTCGGGCAGGTCGCAGTTGATTTCCGACGGGAACCACTCGACATTGTCGAGCCGCACGTCGTTGATAGTCACCTCACGGTTGCCTTCACCAGGATCGGTTCCGAAAAGCCCCGCGATGATGAGTCGGCGGCGATCGGGGGTTTCGTCGACCGAGAGGAACTGGATGGTCGGCGACAGGAGACCGAAGTCGCCGTTCATCCGTGTCGGTGTGAGTACGGCGTTCTTGTATGGGTCATCCGTAAGCTGGCGGTGAACTTTCATGTCGTTCAGCACCTGATCAATGTTGAACGCCCGCTGCTTCGGGTCTTCGGGTGAGATTTCGTTCGTCCCCAACAGACGGTCGAACAGGTATTTCATCGCTTTGTACGCGAACCTGTCATCCACCTGGGTGGTCCATCCCAGGTAGAGGGACGCACCGTTGTTCTTGAAGGCCTGTTGCATGTCGAACGCGGCAGCGGATGCACTCGAACATGCGTCGATGAAGACGAGGCTGTTTTTTCCGAAGCTCATGTTCTCCGCCACGAACCCGGCCGTGATTCCATAGTGGCACACATTCCGGCATTTCCCCTGCTCGTCGCGGCCTCGTTCCGTCATGATCACAAGATCACCGTTGTGGAGCATCTTGTTATACGATTCGAGCGTGTTCCACTCGTGCGTCGTTGTCGTCCACAAACCGTAGACGGGAATCCCGTCATCGTTCTTCCCCACCCCTCCGTGCGTATCGAGGTAGAAAATGCCGTTGCCACGAACTTTCTTCATGTCGTCAACACTGCCTTCGAGATCGCCTGCATTCACGTAGTGTCCCTTGCGCAGCAGCATCTTTAGGACTCCCAGAGGATTGACAAAACACGAGCCGATCGCATTGACGGCACGGAATGTGGGCTGCGCGGGAAGCTCGAGTCCCTTGGATGGAATGCGCATGGCTTTCATCATCTGCCGGCCGGCCGGGATGGCAACACGCCTCGGGGGCGCGACCCGGCTCGGCGCTTGCGCAGCGACGTCGTCGATGAGCGTGTCGGTCGCAGCGCTTTGGTTGCGATTGTTGGGAAAGATCAGGGAAACGCCGTCCGTGAAGACGGCCCAGACCGTCGTCTCTCCCGGTGTGATGCCGGAGGACTTGATCAATGGTTGCTGGCTCAAGTAGCCGGCCGCGCGCACGGCGATGCTGTCCGCGCTCATTCCGTCCCACAGGTCGAGTTGCGCCGCGAAATCCTGCATCGCCTCGACACGAAGCGAGTCGATATGAGTGACCGCTCCGCCACCGCCCCCCCCGCCACCACCACCGGGATCCTTGGGAGCGGTTCCGTTGTCACTCGAGCACGCGGCAAACACGATCAGGAGAAAAAGGGCGAAGCGTTTCATGCGGCCACCTACCGGGGGTCACGGTTGTCTGGTGCTGGCTGTGGACCGGTAGACGAACCAGGACCGCCGAAATCATGCGGCGACCGAAAAAAGGCCGGGGGCTAGCGCGTGCGGATGGAGCCGGGAGCAGAGGTGGCGATCACGTCGCCCTGGGAAAGGGCGAAAACCCGCCAGGTGAGGTCAAGGTGAGGCACCTGGTTGGGAGGTAGAACAGCGCGCTCAATGGTCAACGAAGTTGCCGCTGTATTCGACGAACGATAGATTTCGCCGAAGTCAGGGCCGTAGAGACGGACCTGGTACGCGTCGGCACCCGCGGCGGGAGTCCAGCTCAAAAGGATCCTCTCGCCTCCTGCGAGTTCTGCAGGATTGAGCGCAAATGCCTGCGACGACGTCGCGCTGTCGCGCAACGAGCTCTGTTCCGGTTCGCGGGTAGTCCAGAAAACCGCTGCGGCAATGACCACCAAGCTGGCCGCGAGGAGCGGGGCGGGACGCAACATGGCCTGCCACCGGGAGGCGCGCGCCGGCGCTTGCGACGCTTTCCAGCGTGAGGCGTCGGCACGAATTCGCGCATCCAGCATGCCACGTGCGCGCTCGAGCTCTGAGCCCTCGACGGGTGCCGCCTCCACGAACGACTGATAGGAAGCCACGAGGCTCTTGCAGCGTGGACAGCTTTCCGCGTGCCGACGGACCGGGTCGTCGACCGGAAGTTCGAGCACCATCCCGGCCTCGCGCGTATCGATGCACTCGGCGTCCATGCGTTTCTCGTCTTTCATTTTGCTTCCCTCCTTCGCTCCAGTGCAGCGCGAAGCTTCTTGCGCGCGCGCTGCAGCACGGTGCGCGCGCCCGAGGCGTTTTCCAGTTTCATGATACGTGTCACGTCATCGATTCTCATCCGCTCGACACAACGCAGCCAGATCGCCTGCTGTTCATCCGGTTCGAGCTCGGTGCGAATCATCTGCAACAGCCACTGCTCGTCGCGTTCTTCGTTCAGTGCCGCATCCGGCGTCGGCCTGCCGTCCGGCGCGGAGGTGACGGCGTCCTCGTCGAGCAGGTAACTCACATGCCGGCTGGCGTCGATGCATCGATTACGCGTCACCGCGAACAACCAGGACGAGAACTTGGCCCGTCCCTCGAATGTGCCCATCCGCTCCCAGACGCTGGTGAGCACGTCCTGGGAAAGATCGAGCGCGCGCTCCACGTCCCCGGTGTAACGGAAACACCACAGGTACACCGAGTCACGGTACCGCAACACGAGCTCGGTCGCGGCCGCACGGCAGCGCTCCGCATCGCCGCCCGAACGGACAACGAGCAGAAGTTCCTCATCGGGGACAGTCTTGTCCCACCTGTTTGACGAAGCACCCATGAATAATCACGCGCAATCGGTGCGCCTGGCCATCATCCCACGAAGGCGCGGGCGCGTCGATGTCGTATGAAGAGCCCGACGGCAACCAGGAAAAAAGCTCCTGCCAACGCCTTCAGGGCGAAACTCAATGTTACCAGGCGCTTTTCAACGGGTAGTGTCCGTGCCCCATCGCCCACCACCGTGAAGCCGGACCAGTAGAAGGGATGCGCCCAACGCGTCATGTGGCTGGCGTCGAGTTGGGCGTGACGCAGTGCCGTAGCCACGGACTCGCCGTCGGAAAGATTGCGATAGAACGATCGCATGATGACGGCCGTGGCCCTGTCATCCACCGGCCACAGGCTGGCGACCACAACCGGTACCCCCGCGCTCAAGAATGCGGCGGTCAGACCGATGGTTCCCTCTCCCGTGGTCATGCGGCCGCCGGCAGTTTCACACGCGGACAACACGGCGAGTCGCGCAGGGATATCCAGTTTCGCGATCTGCCACGCCCGCACGTACGGATCGGACGGAAACGTTCGTTCGATGGTGAGCGAATCCACGTCGGAAAGAAAACCGGCGCGCGTGTGCGTCGTGGCCGTGGCACGCGATGCAAGCGTCTCTGCGGTCGCACTCTTCGTACTCCTCAGTTCGATCCCCGACCACCATGGAGAACGATCCACCAGCAGAGCATGCGACGCGATATGCAGCACATCGGCGCGGCCGGCGGCCTCCCCGAACGCGTCCGGCCCGCTCAGATCGGCAAGCGTTTCGACGTGACGATACTGCCGCGCCAGGTCGCGCACCTCTTTACGCGCTCCCGACAGCCCCACCGCGGAGGCGCTGATTGCAACCACTCGCAGCGGCGTCTGAGGTTCCGGTCGGAGGGCGGTTCGCTGGAGCACGAGCACGCCGGCCGACGGAACCTGAACGACATCCCGCTTCTGCATCAGCCCATCGTTTCCATCGCCGATGATCAGAAGGCCGAACGGAATCGACGCAAAGTATCCGTCCGGACACACGAACACGCGCGTCGATGCATCGACAATAGTCGCCGCGCCGCCCAGGATGTCGCGGCCGAGCGCGCGTTGTACGGCGACGAGCCGATCGACGCTGTATTCGTCGCGCAGTGAGTTATCCGTGCTGGCGAGCACGGTGCGCAGCAGTTGGACGCGTTCCTGGAGCCCCGACGCCGGGCCAGGCAGTTCGACGAACCGTAACGAGTCCGCCGTTACCGCGGCGAGAAACGACGCCTTCACCCCCACGCAGAAATCGAGCACCGCTTCTCCCGGGCGCAAAGCGGATTGCAAATCCGCCAGCGTCGCGGACTGTTCCGGCAATCGTGCCGCGTTACCCGAGGCGCCGGCTCGGGGTCGGTTGATGCGGTCGAGAAGTGCGCGTGTCTTGACGCGCTGAATCGCATCGAAGAAGGAGCGCTCACGAACCGACGGCGCGGCCGACTCGGGATACTCGAGCAATACGCGCCCCGCCTCGACTACATCCTGCGCCACCCATTGCCCGTAGACCTCGCGCCACTCTGCCGTGCTGATCCCGCCGCGCACCGCCGTGAGACTGTCGAGGGCAGCGTAATATGTCTTTGTGGCCTGCGCACGATCGCCCGCCACACGCAGACACTTGCTTTCAAGAAACATCGCCGCGACCATGGCGCGTCTTTGTCCGTTGGTCAGAGCCACTTCCCGTGCACGTCGCGCGCATAGAAGGGCCTCCTGAGTGTTTCCGTTGTCGGCGTAGAGACGCCCGAGCACCAGGTTCGCTTCGGGCAGGTTCTCGGCGTAGAAACTGGTGCCGCGGGCCCTCATATGCCCGGACAGGAGTTCGATCGCGGCGGCGGCACTGTCGCTCGAAAGGGATTCGGCCAGGTCCACGATGAGCAGGTCACGATGCTGGGCTTCCAGCCCGCCGGTGCGAATCAGGCGGCGCATGATGCTCCTCGCGTTCGCGTGCCGGCCCTGTGCCACCCGGAGGACGGCAAGTTGGTAGTCCAGAACAGGAATCTGCTCCAGCGTCCCCTGCGTCTCGCACACGGCGCGCGTCTGGTCGAGCACCTTTTCGGCGGTTTCGTAATCACCCAGCTCCCCGAGTCGAGCGGACAGGTTGGTGGCGGGAATGACCATCGCGACGGGGGACCTGAGTTCCTTCGCCAGAACCAGGGCACGTTGGAGATACTCCCAGGCCCGGCTCATGTCGCCCTGAAAGTTCTCCATGGCGGAGAGATTGTTGAGCGACCACATCTCGTTCATGCGGTCGCCCACCTCCCGCGCTGCCACCCACGATTGCTTGTACCACCGAATGGCCGCGGGCCCGTCGCCGACGGCGCTGGCAATACGTCCCAATCCGATCAAGGGTTCAATTTCAAATCGCTTCGTGCCGGCGGCGTGGAAGAGCGCGAGTGCACGCTCGTATTCCTGCTTCGCGCGTTTCTGGTCGCCGGTAGCGTGGAAGACCATGCCGAGAGACGTGCGCGCCCACGCTTCGTCGACCGGTGCGTGCGCACGCTCGGCGAGCATCAGACGGTGCTCGAACCAGCGAGCCGCCTCATCGGGCTGTCCGGCGCTCCAGCGCGCGAACCCTTTGAAACTCAGCGCGGGCATGAG
Organism: uncultured bacterium; assembly: GCA_964621155.1. Lineage (GTDB taxonomy): Bacteria > Krumholzibacteriota > Krumholzibacteriia > WVZY01 > JAKEHA01 > JAKEHA01. The sequence goes on from CAZULB010000001.1 coordinate 73,685, forward strand.
ACCCATCGTGTCCTGCACGGACTCCGCGATGCGTATACCGGTGTCAATTTCGCGTTCGGCATCAGGATGCCCGAGCATCAGGAGCGCGCGCCCACGCTGTGTGATGGCGCGGCCGAAGAGCATCGAATCCCCGCTCGCTTCGGCGCGCCGCATGAAGGTGGACGCAATAGCACGGAGCGAGTCGTATTGTCCGGTAGTGAACAGATTCTCGCTGAGGTTGCGCAGGGAGTCTGCGGTTGTATGCGAGGACGGGGCCGGAGGCGCGGCACCCGACGTCAGCACGCCCGCGATCAGAAGCGAGCAGACGGCGAGCGTAAGACGACGGGCGCGGGAAAGGGCAACCACGCGTCGATTATATACCTATCAGGCGCAGCCGGGCATAAGTGGCCGGGTGAATCAGTTACCGCGTGGGATCCAGTGCGGCCAGGCTCAGGCGGCCCACGTGGTCCATGCGAATGCTCCCGATGTAGAGGTCCCCGGCATAGGCATTGGCACTGGTGAGGGCGCCGTAATCACCCGCCGAGCTCTGGAGGTTGTGTTGAACCACGCCGGTGGTATCGATCCCGACCACCCATGCCATGTAGTGGTGATTGCGAAGGGACGGAATCGGGTGCGGAGCCTGCAACAGCGGCGCTTTGGCTACGAACTGGCGCACGACGGGATACCGACTCCAGCGCTCAAATGCCGGCGTGCGCGGTGACACGAGAGCCATCCAGAATGTATTCCGCCCGTCGAAGGCAATGTTGTCGGGATACCCCGGGAGCTCGTTGATAAAGACGTCGTGCGAACCTCGACGCGAACCCTTGAGCCAGTAACGAATCACGCGTGCTCGGAACAACTCGGTAATGAGCACGTATTGCTCGCCTGGGCCGAGCGTAACCCCGTTGGCGTACATCAGGCTGTCGACATGGGTCTGCACGTGACCACTCCGCGGATCGAATGACAACAGCCGCCCCGTCGCGATCCCCTCCCAGGCCTGCATCTGCAGGTCCGCCGGTCCCTGCGCGTACGCATCGGAGAACCAGATCACGCCGTCGGCAGTGATGGCGAGGTCATCTGCAAAACGGAAGCGCGCGCCATCAATTCCTTCGAGCAGTACAGAGACGTTGCCTTGCGGTGTGACAGAGAGAAGACCGCGGTCGCCGTCGGCAACGATCAGTTGACCGGAATGATCGAACTCAAGCCCGAGGGGAAAACCGTGGGTGTGTGTGAACTCTTCTACGGAATCAGGTTTTTGCGGATCGAAGCGGATGATGCGACCGTCGCGCAGCGTCGCGTACAGCCGTCCGTCCGGACCGAGCTCGACATCCTCGGGCCCTGTGAAACCCCTGGCGATGCGCTCGACGTTTGCCAGCGCCTCGTTGGGCGCAAAGACTCCGGTCAAACCCGGATCGGGCTCGGGTGTCCACGCCACCGGATGAATCCAGCACGGCCAAAACAACGCATAGCCGAGAAACGCGAGCAGGAGCACGAGAATGCTCCCGAGTACATGACGGCGATGCATGGCTCGTAGAACGGTAAGGCTAGGCGACAGCCACCCTCGGCGCGTGCGGCACGCCCTCTTTCTCCATGCGCTCGGCCACGTGCAGCACGAAGTTGGCCGCCTTGCCAATGACGTCGTCACGCTTGGGAACGAGGTAAAGCGCCTTCTTCATTTCGGGGTGTTGCTCGACGTACTGCTTCAACTCATCGAGCGTGCGCCCCGTCTTCGCCAGGCACTCCGCGAATTCCTGCTTGGCCTTGATGCGCGCGTTGCCGAGCGCCATCTGCACACGCGAGTGAGCGTTGATCTCGCCTTCACCCGAGGTCTCGATGGGCAGGTAGATCATGTCCTTGTAGTGCTCGGTGACCGCGGCCTGCGCGCCATCCGACTGCGTGCTGGGCATGCAGCCAAAGGGCTTGAGCGAGACCACCATGTGCGCGATGCCCTTCGACGAGTAGTAGATGTTCTTGGCCACTTCGAGGTGGCCCTCGCCGCCGGCCGCGCGCGAGTTGTAGTAAGGATGCCCCATGCGCTGCAGCTCGTACTGGCACACCAGCTCGTGGAGAACACCGCCGCCGAGCGCGTGCTGGAGTTTGGTGTATTCGCGGGAGAAAATCTTCTCGGCAATGTTCATGCGCGCGATGCGCTTTCTGAACCGCGCTTCCACTTTGGCGCGGCGCCACGGCTCCTTCGACCACGACGGCATCACGCCGCCCTCCTCGATGCCCTTGCGATCGCGCAGCTTCTGCTTGAATTGATGGATCATGTACATGATCCAGGTGCCGATGGGTTCCACGATCACCTCGGCGCCCTCGCGCTCGAGGAACGGAAACATGTTGTAGTTGCCGTCGCCATCGGTGGTCTGGGCCCAGAACTCGCCGGTGATCTTGACGATCGGCTTCACGCGGAAACGATCCACTTCGATATCGGCAATCTGGTCGCGGATCTTCTCCAACGAATCCGTGTAGTAGGACGTCGTCAGCTGACGCGCGAACTTCACCGTATAGTCGGTCTGATTGTAGAGCCCGGCACGACGCAGGATCTTCTCCACACGGTCGCCCATGGATGCGCGCGGCTGATGCTTGAGAGCTTCGGCCAGCGACTCGCGCGCACCCTCGAGCACCTGGTTGATGCGACCCGGCGTGGTTTCGTAGGGCCGGATGAGATATCCGATTTCGTTCAGCATGTCGCCCATGTTCATCGAGTTCAACATGGCCAGGAAGAAATCGAGATTCATTTCCAGGCCGGCGTTCACGTCTTCCTGTGATAGTCCCTTCGACTGCTGGAACAGAATGACGCGGAAATCCTCGAAGCCGGAGTTGCGCAGCGCCAGGCGGTACTCGGCTTCATACATGCCGAAGCGGCATGGTCCGCACGCGCCCGCGGTGATGAACACGAAGTTGTCGGCGATTTCCTGGCGCGAGAGACCGTTCTTTTCCAGGCCCTGCAGGTACTGGACGAGGTTCCCCACCGTGAAGTAAGTGGGGTTGCACTGGCCGTTGTTCCCGTATTCCTTGCCGAGCTGGAAGGCTTTGACGTCGGGCGTGGGGACCACGTCACACTTGTAACCGAGGCCTTCCCAGGCGCCCTTGATGAGGCGCTCGTGGCTCCATGTCAGCCCACCGAAAAGCACCGTCGTGTAGGGGCGCTGGTCGCGCGTGAACGGCCGCTCGACGGGGCGCTTGAAATGCTGAACGGATTTCCTGGGACGCGCGGTCGCGGCATGCGTCGCGCGCGGTTCCATGGTGGTGGTATCGAGGGTCATGGCGGCCTCCTGATTGTCGGCACCCTAAATGAGAGCGACCGCCGCATTATCAGGAACGCGGCGGTCGCCTGCAATAGTGGAATGACCCGAATCTATTTTATTCCCCGGCCCGGCTCTACTTGAGCAGCACGATACGCCGGGTCCCGGCGGCCTGGCCGTTGACCACCAGACGCGCGAAATACACGCCGCTGGTAGCCCTTTGTCCGTCCCGGGCGCTCCCGTCCCACACTGCCTCCCTCTCGCCGCGACCGCTACTAATGATGCGCTGCACCAGCCGGCCGCTCACATCATATATGTCGACCGCGGCATCGCCCGGCGATGAGATGCGAAGTCGGGTCTCACGCACAAACGGGTTGGGAGTCGCAGATAGGATTGCCGCCGGCGCGGCTGGAGTAGGGCCGTCCGTCACACCGGTCGGAGTTCCCACCAACTTGTAGATTCCGCCGAAGTAGGAGGCAAAAAGCAGCTCGCGGTTGGTGTCCTGACAAATCGTGGTGAAGCGGTATGTCGCCTCGGGCGGATAGTGGAAGATCTCCGTGTTGTAGGGCGGATTCACGCCATCCCAGTACAGCGCCCAGATTTGATCGGTCTGGGTGTCCGCGTAGATGTACCGGCCCAGCAGCTGGGCGTGCTGCGAGCCGAGGTAGACCCAGCCGCCGATAATGGCGGCTCCCCACGGCGATGTGTGCAGGTACTGCCACAGCGGGAGCTTGATGTTGCGCCCGGTGGTATCGCACGGTGTCGGATAATCGCACTGCGTGCCTTCCATATGCGGCCAGCCGTAGTTGCGCGCCTTGCTGACGATATTGACCTCTTCCCAGGTATCGAGACCGACGTCGCCTTCCCAGATCTTGCCGTCAGGACCGAAGCTGAAACGCCACGGATTACGAAACCCCCATGCCCAGATTTCCTCACGATAACCCACGTTATTGTTCTTGAACGGGTTGTCGGCCGGAATGCCGTAGTTCAAGCCATTCGCGGGATTGTCGACATCGATGCGCATCATCTTACCCTTGAGATTGTCGAGAATCTGCGACTTGTAGATGTCGCCGTCTTCGCCGGTGGTGACGTAGAGAAAACCGTCGGGGCCAAAATGGATGTCCCCGCCCTTGTGATAAGTATTGGTCTGCAGAATTTCGATCAGGCGCAGTTCGCTATTGGGATCCGCCACGTTGGGATCCGCGCTCACGTGATAGCGCGCGAGCACCCACTTGAGCGGCAACGTCGCCTTGTTGATATAGGTGTCGTAGAAGTAGCCGTTCTGCGCGTAGTTGGGGTGGAACGCCATCCCCAGAAGCCCGCACTCGAAGTTGTTCGCCGTCGAGTCGGCCAGGTCAAGAAACAGGGTCGAGGTAGCGACGTTCGGCGCATTGTCGAAAACTTTGATCCGGCCGTCTTTCTCGAGTACGAAAAGACGGTTGTCCTCCGACGCGACCAGACCTGTGGGCGTAGCAAAAAAAGGCAGGAGCGGAAACGCAAGTTGGACGTCCATGGCCGCGAAAACCGGGGTAGCCACAGCCAGGAGCGGCAGGAGCGCAAGGAAAAGGGCGCCCCGAAGATGGCGGTGAAGCATGCTGGAACCTCGTTTCGGGGGGGCAGCGTTTAGGGGACTATCTTAGCATAAACGACCTCGTCAACCCACTGCCGGTCCTTGTACACCGACTTGCGCAGAACGCCCTCACGCAGGTAGCCCGCCTTCTCCAGCACGCGCATCGAAGCTGCGTTCCACTGAAAGACTTCGGCGTGCAGGCGCGTCATGCGCAGTGTATTGAACGCGTACTCGGTCATTGCCGTCACTGCTTCTGTGGCGATGCCGCGATTCCAGTATTCCTCGCCCAGCCAGTAGCCTATTTCCGCGCTGTGACGGTGCACGTCGTCGCCGGGCCGCACTCCGATCGCACCCACCGCAAACTGGTCGACGTCGATGGCAAACACGAGATTCAACCCGTTGGTGGTGGCCAGGCGAATCCAACTGCGCGCGTCGGCCTGGGTGTACGGGTACGGAAAAACGTCACGCAGATTGATCCACACGTTGCGATTGTTGGCGTGGCGCACGAGTGAGGGCTCATCGCCGCGGCGCCATTCGCGCAGCAGGGATTTCGAGAGCTGAATACGTACGGGTTCCGTTTTCATGCGGTTGGAACGTCTACTGTATCACGTTCAACTCTGGCCGGAGAAACAACGTTGCGACCGCGCTGTGTCAATTGATAGGCTAATGGTGACGCCGC
>CAZULB010000002.1:0-60320 GCA_964621155.1 uncultured bacterium
GCGCACCTACCGCGTGACCGACGACTGCGGCAACACGACCGATCGCATCCAGCAGATCACCATCAAGGACACCACCAACCCGAGCATCTCGGGTCCGGCGGACGTCACGGTGTCATGCAATGGTCAGATTCCGGTGGCCAACAAGAGCCTGATCACCGCCAATGACAACTGCAGTACGCCCGTGGTTTCCATCGTGGGCGATGTATCCGACGGCCGGTCGTGCCCGCAGGTTATCCTGCGCACCTATCGTGCAACGGATGCGTGCGGCAACTTCTCCGACTGGGTCCAGAAGATCACGGTCGATGACAGGACTGCGCCCACTGCGAGCCCCATGGCCGACATCACCGTGTCATGCGTGGCCGACGTGCCGTCGCCCGACCCGGGCAGTGTACAGGCGAGCGACAACGGTTGCGGTCAGGTCTCCGTTTCCTTCCTCGGTGACCAGAACCTCGGCAACGGCTGCGGCAGCAAGATCCTGCGTACGTATCGCGTCGTCGACCAGTGCGGCAACGCCATCACGATCCAGCAGAAGATCTGGGTCAACGACAAGATTGCGCCCGTGGTCACGCAGCAGCCGGGCCCCATCACGGTGGAATGCCTGGGCGACGTGCCGGCGGCCGATATCAGCGCCGTCAGGGCGACCGACAATTGCGGCGCGGTGCGCGTCGAGTTCATGGGTGACATGAACGACGGCAACAGCTGCCCGACCAAGATTACGCGCAAGTACCGTGTCCTCGATGCGTGCGGCAACTATGCCAGTGTGACGCAGCTCATCACCGTGGACGACAATACCGCACCCAGGCTCTCGAACTGTGGATCCAACCAGACACTCGAGTGCCCGTCGCAGATTTTGTTCACGACGCCGACGGCGACCGACAACTGCGATCAGAACCCGACGGTGAAGGTCGTCAATGAGAAGGTCACCTACGGTCCGGCGGACTGGACGTACAGCATCGCGAAAACGTTCCAGGCCTTCGACCAGTGCGGCAATGCCTCGCAGCAGTGCGAGCAGAAGCTCACCATTCACTGCGAAGCGGACCATCTGTGCTCGCTCACGCAGGGTGCGTACGGTTCGTACGGCGGCTACTTCAACGGCATGTCCACGATCCAGCTCGTGCGGAGCCTGCTCAAGGATAACCCGATGATCGTCGGTAACCTTGGGTTCCGCTCCGTGTACATGGACATCAACGATGCGGACTGCATCATCCTGCGTCTGCCCGGCAATACGACGCCGGCCGCACTGCCCGCGTTCGGCGACAAGGAGCTCAACGAGAGCACCTGTCAGGTGCCCGGTCAGATTCCCATTCCGCTCAACAGCGGCAAGTTTGAAAGCGTGCTGCTCGGTCAGACCATCACGCTCATCTTCAACTCGCGCATCAGCCCGGCCATGCCGCTCTTCCCGCTGACCAACAAGTTCTGCACGCAGGCAGCACTGCCGGGCAAGGACGGCTTGTACGGAACCGACGACGATGTGCTCGACGTCAATGATCCGGTACAGACGTTCACGATCAAACTGGAAGTGCTCTCAGCACTCGACAAGCTGGGTTACCCGCGCAACGTGTACGGATTGATCCAGCTGTGCAACCGCGCTCTCGCGGGTCGTTACACCATGGGCGCATCGCTCTCTGCGATCAACGACGCGGCGACTGCGATCAACGAGGGCTTCGAGCGCTGCCGCTTCATCGTGGATTGCCCGGGTGGCGCGACCATGGCTGGTGTTCAGACCAAGAACGACAACCCCAGCGCCAGCACATTCTCGAACGCCCCGACGAAGTTCGAGCTCAAGCAGAACGCGCCCAATCCGTTCAACCCTGTGACGACGATTCGTCTCGCCGTGCCCCAGGCCACGCCGTGGACAGTGACTGTCTACGATGTGCAGGGCAAGCTGGTGAAGACCTTCAAGGGCCAGACATCCGGCGCGGCCTACGTGGACGTTCAGTGGAACGGCACTGACGAACACGGGTCCCCGGTCGCGTCGGGTGTTTATCTCTATCGCGTTCGCGCCGACAGCTACGTCGACGTGAAGAAGATGGTGTTGCTGAAGTAGGCGGGAGCGGACGCAACCGCGGTGCATGCCGGCCGCGGGCCGAGTTAGCGGGGCAACCGGCGGACTGGAGATGGTGTTATCTCCGGTCCGCCGGCAGAGAAGGGGGAAGTTGCAATAAACCGTTTTCCCCCGCTATAGTGAACATGACTCCTCCCTTAACCGGGGGGAGTCATGTTTTTTTCCGCCTTCGTTTCTGCCGTTTCGTCTCTATTCGTGGCCGCGGCGCCTCACGTCTCCATCATGGAGATACAGGGCCTGTCCCACATTTCTCCATATTCTTCGGATTCGGTCTCCACATCGGGAGTCGTCACGACCGTCACGCGCGACGGGTTCTTTGTGCAGGACCCGTTCGGAAATGCCGACGACGCGACCTCCGACGCGGTGTTCGTCTACACCGGTGTCGCCCCCTCGGTGCTGGCGGGCGACGATGCAGGCGTGGAAGGCGTCGTGCACGAGTACCTGCCGGGCAACGACGCCTCGAACTTGACGGTCACCGAGTTCGATCATCCCCGGGTTTTCGTGACTGCACACGGGCGGCCGTTGCCTGCTCCAATCCGCTTGTCGCCGGACGGACGTCGCGCACCGTCGGATCTTCATGACGCCGTCGACTTCTACGAGGGACTGGAAGGCATGCGCGTTACGCTGGTGGCGCCGCGCGTCGTGCAGCAGACCAATGTGTTCGGCGAAGTGTGGGTGGTGCCGGGCGGGTTGGAGACCTCGCCGCGCGGCGCGCTCGCGGCGGCGCCGAATGTCTTTCATCCGGAGCGTGTGCAACTGGACGATGCACGGCTTGCGACCGCGATGCCGGACTTCGCAGTGGGTGATGTGCTCGCCGATGTGACGGGCGTGGTCACGTACAGTTTCGGCAACTATGAGGTGCTGGTCGACTCCCCGCCGGTCAAACGTTCCGGCGCCCTGTCGCGCGAGGTGACCACGCTCGCGGCCGCGTCCGGTCGCGTGCGCATTGCGTCCTTCAATCTCTACAACCTGACGCGCATCGAGACCGCTCGCATGGATGAGATTGCGCGCGTCATCGTATCGCACCTGGGGTCTCCCGACATTATCGCCGTGGAGGAGATTCAGGACGATAGTGGCTCACTTGATGACGGCACCGTCGAGGCGAGCCTCACCCTCACTGCACTCACCGCCGCCATCCGCCACGCCGACGGGCCTGCTTACGACTTTCGCGAGGTGCTCCCCGTCAACCATCAGGACGGGGGCGAACCCGGCGGAAATATCCGGGTGGCCTTTCTGTTCGATCCGGCGCGGGTCAACTTCGTGGATCGCGGCGATTCGTTCGGCAGCGCGGAAACACGGGTTGTCGGCGTCGACGGGCGCCCTCGCCTTACGCGCAGTCCCGGGCGCATCGATCCTACCAACGACGCCTGGGAGCAGTCGCGCAAACCGCTGGTGGGAGAGTTTCGCATCGGTGCGCAAACTCTGTTCGTGATCGCGTGTCATTTCGTGTCGCAAACCGGGTCGACGTCGCTGTTCGGCGCGATACAACCGCCCTTCGATCCCGGTGCCGCGCAGCGCCTCGCCCAGGCACAGCGTGTCGCGCGTTTCGTACTCGACATCTACGCCATTGATTCCGGCGCGCGCGTGGTGGTGCTTGGTGATCTCAACGACGATTGGTTCTCCCCGATCATGGGAGCGCTGGAACAGGCGCCTCTCACCGGCCTCTGGCGCACTATAAATGAGCAAGATCGCTACTCACTCCTCTTTGATGGCCTGGCACAGGAGTTCGACCACATCCTCGTGAGTCCGGTTCTCGCGCCCGGCGCCCGGTTTGACATCGTTCACGTCGCGGCCGAGTTTGCCAATGGCGTGAGTGATCATGATCCGGTGATAGCGTCAATCCGCGTCAGCGAACCCGACGCCCAACGCGGAGAACCGACGCCGACCATCTCCCCGCCGGCCCCCAACCCCTTCAACGCGACAGTCGAGTTGCGAGTCACCGGAGCGTCACACGCCCACATTTTCGATGTCGCAGGACGGAGAGTCAGGACCGTAGCGGTCCTGGACGGGGCAGTCACATGGAATGGAAAAGACGACGCCGGCCGCAACGTGCCGGCCGGCGTCTATTTCGTCCGCGTGTCGGATGGGGTTTCGACTCGCGCACGCAAAGTCGTATTGATGCGCTAGGCTTTCACCAGGTCCGGGTAGTAGAGAAAGTCGAGACAGCGCTGCGCTTCGTCGCGCCAGTCCTTGAGGCTGCAGCCCGGCGCTTTGTCGTAGCTCTTGTGCGGCTCGTGGGTGCGCGCGTTGACGACGATGGCGTTGAGCGGCGGCCAATCGTTCGATGCGCAGAACTCTGCGATCTCCCACAGGCAACCGTTGACGGCCTCGAGCAGAAACGGGAGTCCGGCTTCGTCGCAGAGGTCGTGATACGTGATCAGACAATCCTGAAACGGCAGCTTTTTCGCGGCCGCCGCCATGGCGCGCTGATGATTCAGCAGCACCTGGCACAGCGCCGCCGCTTCCGGGCTCAGAGTCTCCCCGCCGTACTTCATTCGCGAATCTTGCTAGCGCGCGCCCGCCGGCTGCGGCGCGGGCGCAACACCCGGCTGCCTGATCATGTCCGGATTGTTGGCCTTGGCGATGGCGTCTTCGGGACGGATCAGTTTCTGGGCGACCAGCTCGTTCATGTGATCCTCGAGCATCTGCATCCCGAACTTCTTTCCGGTCTGCATCGCACCCGGAATCTGCGCCATCTTGTTCTCACGGATCATGGCGCGTACGGCATCCGTCGCGACCAGAATCTCGAGCGCGGCAATACGTCCGCCGCCCACCTTGGGAAGAAGCGTCTGCGAGATGATTCCCTGCAGTGTGCCCGCGAGCTGCATGCGGACCAGAGTCTGCTCGTCCGACGGGAACACGCCGACGATACGATCCACCGACTTCGCGGCACTCGTCGTGTGCAAAGTGCCGAACACGAGGTGTCCGGTTTCTGCCGCCGTCACCGCGAGCGAAATGGATTCGAGGTCGCGCATTTCACCCACGAGGATCACATCGGGGTCCTGGCGCAGCGCGCGCTTCAGTGCCGAGCTGAAATCCTGGGTGTCGTTGCCGATTTCGCGCTGATTCACGTAGCAGCGCTTGTCCTTGTGCAGGAACTCGATGGGATCTTCCATCGTCAGAATGTGGCCGTGCTCCATGGAATTGATGAGGTCGATCATGGCGGCCAACGTCGTCGACTTGCCGCTTCCGGTGGGGCCCGTGACCAGGACGAGGCCGCGCGGCTTCATGGCGAGCTGCTCGCACACCTTGGGAAGGCCGAGCTGCGCAAAGGTCGGAATCACCATGGGAATCGCGCGCATTACGATCGAGATCGCCCCGCGCTGCCGCATCACGTTGACGCGAAAACGCGCGACACCCGGCACCGAGTACGACGTGTCGAGGTCGCCGCAATAGTCGAACTTCTGCCACTTCTCCGGATCGAGGAGCTGCTTGGCGATGGTCTCGGTCTCGGTGGCGGAGAGCGGTGTCTCGCCGATCTGCGTGATCTTGCCGCTGATGCGAATGCCGGGAGGCATGCCCACCTTGAGGTGTGCGTCGCTGCCGCCCTTCTGGATCATCATGGTGAGGAATTCGTTGATTTGCTGCATTCGCCTTGCTCCGTGGTAGCAGTGATTTCAGGCACTTTGGAAGTCGTGGAAACGAAGACACAGGGCAACCCGCGTGCCACGGGTGCGAAAGCGGCAAGACTTACCCACCCCGAGAGTGGCACTTCCACGGCCCCGGCGTGTATAATTCGTTCATGAGCAACTCTTTTTGCATAACCCTCGTCCTCGTGGGCCTCTTGGCCGTTGCAAAACCCGCACGCGCCGACCACACGCAGATATTCTCGATCCAGGGCGCCGAGTGCGCCAACGTGCAGACCGAGATGGGTCCGTACTTCAAGAAGGCCGGCATCAAGAAATGGTCATACGACAAGGACAAGTTCGAGTTCACCATCACCGCTCCCGACAAAGTCACTGACGACGACGTCGTGAAGCTGTTCGAGGAGCAGGGCTGCTTCCGCGCCATTCCCGGCGCCGGTCACGGTGCCCTCTCATCCGCGTACAAGCCTGAGCCGTATCCGGAAGGCTCCGACATGAAAATTGTGTCGGCGAATGGAGAAGCCGTCGGTGATCTCAAGAAGCTTCGGGTGGAAGGCAAGTACACCGTGCTCGATTTCTACGCCGATTGGTGCGGACCGTGCCGTCTCGTCGATGCCCAGCTGCGCGAGATTGCCGGCAAGCGCGACGACGTGGCCGTGCGCAAACTCAACATCGTCGGTTTCGAGTCAGAACTTGCGAAGGAGCTCGGGCGCAAGTTGAAAGCACTCCCCTACGTCGTTATCTACGATCCCGACGGCAAGAAGACAGAGATCACCGGTAACAGTCCCGACAAGATTGCCGAAGCGCTCGGCACCAAAGAATGATGCGGCGCGCCGCGGCGCTCGCGGTGATCGGCGCTCTCGCGCTCGCCTTCTCTCCCGGTACCGGCTGGACTTGAGCGGGCTGAAGCAATCCCAACCTGCCGGTCGGCGGGTTCTCACTGATTCCGCCGGATCCGGGAACGTGGTCGTTCGCGACATCGCTCGTCGCGGCCAAATTCAATATCGAGCACATCGCCGACGACGAGCCCGAGAATCCAACCCCGTACTGGCACCTGCAGACGTTGCTCGTAACGGAACTCGATGTTTCGATCAGCCGTGGTGTGGGCACGGGCCTCGCGCTGCAGCTGAATGTGCCGTTGCGCGCCGTGCGCAGTCGCGTTCACTACGAGACGCTCGACCGCGAGCCGTTCACACCCAACGAGCCCGACAACCATCATCGCAACGAAACCCTGTACGGAATCGCGGATCCGGCGGCAGCCGTTCACTACGGATGGAAAGGCGCCACGTGGATATTCTCCACACGCGTCGGGGTTTCGATTCCACTCGGAAAGACCGAACCCAATCCCTTCGAGCTCGGCCGCCAGGGACTTCAGCATCAGCACATTCAATTTGGAAGCGGGACGTTCTATCCCGTGCTGGGCATGGGGGTAGGGCGATCGATCGGCGCATATGACCTGCATTTGACCGGTGTCGCGCGCCTGCCGCTCTATGACAATGAGCACGGCTACAGGCCCGGCGCACGCTACGGCGCGCTCCTCGGCGCGGGGCGCAAGTTCGCCACACGCTGGACCGCAAGCACTGATTTCGCATTCCAACACGAGGAAGCCGAGACGTGGAACGGTGTCGTGGAAGAAGAAGGCAACCTCGGCCGCGACGATCTCCTCCTGTCACTCGGTCTCGGCTACGATACCGACGCGGGCATCGTGAGCTTTAACATACAGTTCCCGCTGGTCAGCGAAAGTGCCGGCGACCAGGTGGAGATTCCGCTCGTCATGGCGCTGGTGTGGGAGTACTAGACCCCTTCAAATGACACAGGCGAATATGATATACTTTTGTATACACAACTCCATGTTCGCTCCCACGCGATAGCTCCTCACGGCGACGGCCGCCCGTTGCTCCCATCCCATCTTCGCTGCGGGCGTACCTGTCTTTCACCAGCACGACCGCGGCCGACCCGCTCAGAAAGTCGACTAAAGACCAAGGTAGATCCGATGCATAGCGGTTGAACGAAGTTCGGGATCCCCACCCGGCCTCAAAAGCGCCGAGCCCGCTGGAGCAACACAGCACCGGCCGTGCCTTGCTCATCGCAACTACTTCCTTCGCTTCTGTAATTCTCGCTGTTCATATCATCTCGTCCCTTCCCGGCTTCTCGTGGATGTGGGGCGCGCACTTCTACTCATTCTTCTCTCCGCTGTGGCTGTGCGCCGCCACGTTGCTCGTGGCAGGAGGTGTGGTGCTGGTCATGCGCCGGCCGCCGGCGCCGGTGAGCGCCCCGGTTGGCGCGCGCTCGTGGTGGATACTGCCCGTATTCGTGGTTGCAGGCGGGTTCCTCTTCTGGACATTCCGGATCTGTCACGCCTACCTCGGCGATGGTTCTGTTCTCATCCAGGAAGTCAGCTCCTACGATCATCTGCTGCCGCGCGAACCGCTGACGAGCCTTGTGCAGCGTGGCGTGTATGCCACCGCCAGTTCGTGGTTTGCCGTGCCCGGTGCGCAGCCGGAGGCTGTGGCTCAAAATGCCATCGCGGTGGGAAGCGTTGTCGCGGGGTGCCTGTTTCTTTGCGCGGCGTGGCTGCTGGCGGGTGAGCTGTCGCGACTCATGCCCGCAGGCGACGACGATCGCGTGGAGCGCGCGCCGCTCCAGATTCTGCTGTGGTTGCTCCTCGTCACGCAGGGCTACGTCCAGCTCTTCTTCGGTTACGTCGAGAACTACTCCTACCAGGCCGCCTTCACGGTGCTGTTTCTCGCGCTGAGCCTGCGCTGTGCGCGCGGCGCGTGCGCGTTATTGTGGCCCGCGCTCGTGTTGTGCGTATGCGTCGCGCTTCACTTCTCGTCACTGCTGCTCGCAGTTCCGTTTCTGGTGCTTGTCGTAGCGCGTCTGCGCTCACGCGCTAGGCGGCAAGCGGCATTACGCGACCTGGCGATCGTCATGTGCGGCGCGGCGGTGGTGATCATGTTGGCGCTGCGGCAATACAACCCGTTTGCCACGCTGGGAAACATGTTTCACACCGCGTTTACGAGCCGGCAGGAACCCGGATACATGTTCAGCAGCGTCCACTATCGCGACTTCTTCAACGAACAGATTCTGATTGGACCACTCGGGTTGTTTCTCTTTCTCGGTGCCGCCGCGGGCGCCATCGGCGCCCGCAAGTCGCGCTCTCCGGCATCCATGTTCGCGCTTCTCGCGGGTGTGACGGTTATGGCGGCGTGCTGGATGATGGGTGACTCCAACCTCGGATATGCACGCGACTGGGACATGCTGGCGCATACCGGCATCGTGTTCACCACCGCGGGGCTGGCCCTGCTCCTCGCCCTGCGCGTGCCACGCCCGGCGCTGACCGCAGCCCTCGGCATGGCATTGCTCGTCTCCGTCTTTCACACAGTCCCCTGGATCGCCACCAACGCGCGCGAAAGTACGAGCCTCGCGCGTCTGCAAACTTTGCCCCTCGGCCTGGGGCGGACGGAAGTCATGCTGGCGTGGTGGTACGACCGCAAAGGCGACGTGCCGGCGGAACGCGCGTGGCTGCAGCGCTCGATCATTGTCTTCAACGGCAACGCCAGTGCGCACTACATGCTCGGCATGCTCGACATGAAGGACCGTAACTACGAGAACGCCATCCGCTCGTTCCAGCGCACGGTGGCGCTGCGCCCCGACAAAATCGAGTTCCGGGGAAATCTCGCACACGCGTACTACCTTGCCGATCGCTTCGGCGAGGCAACTCCCGATTTGCAGTTCATCGTGAGCAAACAGCCCGAGAATGCCATGGCGCTCTTCTATCTCGGGGAAGCGCTCACGCAGGCCGGGCGATCGGACGATGCGATTCAAACCTTCTTGCGCGCGGAGCCTCTGTGCCGCGATTCGGCGGCGGCAAGGCCTCACGACAGCGCGGCCGCCGCGACCCTCGGGTGGGTCCAGTTCCGCCTCGGACAGGACGACAATTCGCTCTACACGCTGGAACGGGCCGCCACGCTCGTGCCGCCGGCCGCGATCGCCAACTGCTATCTGGGACACGTGCTCGAAAAAATGGGACGTGAGAGCGATGCGCGGGCACGCTTCACCGACTGCGTGGCGAGCGATGCCGAAGTCGCCGAACGTGCGCGCATCGAATCATGGCTCGCGGGCACCGGCCCTCCGCCCCGTCGCTAGTGATGTTCTTACCGCACGGACTCAGGCAACCAGGCGATGACCGGCCCACACAGCGCCCAGACCGATCCCATTGCTGAGCAGCACGTAACCGGCGGCGGCCAGCCAGTCGTGGGTGTGAGCGAGCGAGTAGCCTTCCAGCGCAAAGCTCGAGAACGTGGTGAAGCCGCCCAGGAATCCCACGATGACAGCAAGACGCACCGCCGGTGAAACCAGCGCCTGTTTTTCAACAGAGCCCGCCACAATTCCAATCAACAAGCCGCCGACCACGTTCACCGCGAATGTTCCCCACGGATACGTTCCGTCCGTCATGTTGAGCACCCAGCGACCGAGCGCGTACCGGCACAGTGTCCCCAGCGCACCCGCGAGTGCAATCCACATAACCGTCATTCCACGACCTCCAACAAAAAACTCCTGCACGCTCTAGCGCACAGGAGTCATCAGCCGCTCGCGCGGCGGTTCAGGCGAACTCCATCGCCCTGTGTTCCTCATCGTTCCTCAAAAGGTAGCGTTGTTCCTTCGCGGCGGTCAACAATCTTCAAGAAAATGCATGAGGACGGCAGAAATTGCCGCTCGATGTGTTATCATTTTGTTGTCGGGGTTGTTGTGATGGAAAAATACGTCGACATGCTTCTCAGTGCGCTCGCCTTCGTCGGTCGCCCGCTCATCGATGCAGCCCGTTTCCTGTTCGCCGAGCTCGGCCCCGCCGCGTGGGTCGTGTGCGCGCTCATTCCCGTGATCGCCATTCTCGGATTCTCGAGCCTCGTCAAGTCCCGCACGCGATAGACGGGTCAAGCACCGGCTCCCTCATCTCCAGCACGACGCCTCGGGTCGCGAGGCCTTTCATGAGGTGTGTAAGTGACGCCCTTGACGCTGTAACGCGGGCCGCGGTAGTGTGGGACCGATAGCAATCATTTCACGGCCTCATCTTCTACTTGCGGTCCCACCATCATTTCGAACTGCATTGCATTGATGCACTTCGAATCAGCCAAAGGCCGTCTAGGCTTGAGTACGAAACGTAACGAGGGGAACCGTGAAAACTCGCCTTCTGATTGGCCTCGCGACAATTCTCTCCCTTGGTTTCACCTGCGATCCCAAGAACGCTCGACCACCTGCAGAGTTTCCGCCGGGACAGGTCTATGCGCTAAAGCGAATGTGGCAAGGAGGTGCCACTGATGACCCGTACGGCGGTAGTGCGCCGTTCACAGCAACCCTGTACCAGGGTATTGACACGGGCGCGCCGTCCGGATCTCATTTTTCCTGGTACATGGTCTCTACCGATGAGTGGGTATATGACTATCGCAAGCTCCCACCCGGATTGGTCTTTGGTCTCAAGCACTCCCGCGACCCCGGAACCCTGACCATCAAGGTACGCGGAGTCGATCCTGCTGATCCTGACGACACTCCGCCTGCCGGTCTACGCCGAATGCATGGTGGGGATCTCGGGCTGCCGTCCGGAAGTGGATACTACTGGTTCGAATCTACCGGCGAGAACTTTGCGGGATGGGCTAACGAGTCCGACCGCAAGGTGTTCCTCGACGGGCTACCTCGACGTTTCGTTGTGGACTTGATGCATAGCGTAAACACGCCTGGCCACTCAGTTACATGGCCGGTATGGGAAAGCACAAGTGCAGCATTCAAAGACCATACGTTTTGCGCTTCGAAGGAGCTATTCAACGACCCCATGGGCGTCTGGCCTCCATTTGACCTCAAGCGACAAGAAGGCGGCGACTATGGCGCAAGCTCGGGGCAGGGATACTTCTGGTACTTGTATGAGTCAGCACCTGGCCCGGCAGTATCGAAGTGCCCGAACGGCAAGCCCGGCGATCCGTGCGATGACAAGAATCCCATGACCACCGGGGATGCAATTGGAAATGATTGCGCATGTCGCGGCAAACCTTCACCGAGCGTTGACTTGACAAAGATTGCCCCAGACGGTGGCGGCTGCCTTGTCTGGAATTGCGTACCCGGTGGGAAAAGTGGGTGCATACAGCGGTGCGAGTTAGCTGGCCTGCAAAACGCCTCGGCGTTTGCAATCCGTATCGTTCTCTGCGGAGACGCGAACGAGGCTGGCGATGCATCATGCTGCGGCAACAAGCCCTCTCTTATTCTGCCACTGGCTCCCGGCGCGACACTTTCGGCAGAAGATTACCTGGTGTGCAAGACCGGTCATGAAAGCGTGACGATTACCGTGTGCTCGGACAACCCTGGCTCCAAGATTGTCGTGCGCGTATTCACTCAGGAGTGCAACATTCCCTGAACAACTGTGCGAGGCTTTCGAGCCTACCCCTTAAATTTCGAGGCCCCCGCTCTTTCGAACGGGGGCCCCGGGATTAGCACAGGTGGCGTTGGGTTGACCCCCAAAGGGGTGACCAAGACAGAGCCACGATTGTGGAAGGTTCCCTTACGGGGACGCCACCTCCACCAAGCCGCAACTGTCTAGATTCACTGGATCACCTCCTTCTGGGCATGCCCAATGTAATCGGCGAGACCCAACTCGCCCGGCCCCTCCGCCGCCCTAAGGCCCCGGGACCGCCGCAGCTTACGCCGCAGAGACAACGCACCAACGATAAAAAAGAGGGCTTTTTCCAGGCAAGAGGAATTTTGGGGCGAGAGGGTCCTTCTTTCACCAAGCGTCGAACCCGCCGGAACAGTACCAGTTGCTGGTCGAGAGTGCACGGTATGCCGCCGACTGCCAAGGATTGACGTGCACCGCCGCATAGCTCTGCGCAGTCTTCATCAAGTGGTTCTGAACATTGTCAGCGCCCACGCTTGCGTTCAACTCACCAAGTAATGTCGAATGTTGGTGAGCTCTTCTGCACCGTGCGATGTATAGAGAGGGCTTCGCTGATGGCAATGGTCTGGTCGAGGCGGCCGAGTTGCGAAAGCACGGATCCGCATCGAGGAGCACCCTGGTGTCGGTGAGCGCCAATGAGATCGCGCGCTCAACATATCGCGCGGCGCCGGCAGGGTCGTTTTCAAAAATACAACGCGATGCCACCTTTGCCGAGCAGGCCGGTAATCTGAGATGGCCGAGCGTCTTGCCGATCAACTAGTGAGCTCCGGAGTTGGGGGCCAGACTCGGGAGCATGCTATCTCACCACCAACGCCCCCTCAACCTGACAATGAACCGACGCCGGTTGCTTCGAAGTCCCCACAATTGGTAGCATGGAGTGCCAGCCACACAACATCCCGGAGGCACCCATGGTTCGCGCACTTGCTGTGGTCGTACCCCTGCTACTCCTGACCTTCTTCTCTATTTCTCACGCGGCCTGGACCGACGACGGGAACATCGTGTGTTCCGCCGCCACGCACCAGTACGGGCCTGTCGCCACTCCGGACGGCGCCGGCGGTGCGTTCATCGCGTGGACGGATCCGCGCACGGATACCGGGGACATCTACATCCAGCGCGTGAACAGCGCGGGTGTGGCGCAGTGGGCGGCCAACGGCGTCGCGGTATGTTCGGCCACGGGCGCGCAGGACTACGTCGCCCTGGTTGCGGACGGCGCTGGCGGGGTCATCGTTGCGTGGTCGGACGTTCGCGGCGCAACCTTCTACGACATCTACGCCCAGCGCCTGAACGGCGCGGGCGTGCCCCAGTGGGCGGCCAACGGCGTCGCGGTATGCGTGGCCGCACGCGGGCAGTATTACCCGAAGCTCGCCGATAACGGCGCGGGTGGCGCCATCGTCACCTGGTACGACGACCGCGCGAGCAACGCGGACGTGTACGCCGCACGTCTCTCCGCAAGCGGGCTCACTGCGGACTCACCGAACGGGGTTGCGATCTCGACCGGCGCCACGTCGGAGACTCCGAGTTCCATCATGCCGTTCGGCGCGGGTGGCGCTCTCATCGCGTGGACGGACGCGCGCCACGGCGCGTTCGACATCTACGCGGCGCGCTTCTCGAGCGCCGGCACTCTGCTCGATGCCGCCGGTATTCCAGTCTGCCAGGCGGCCGGCGACCAGGAATACCCCGCGTGTGTGAGCGATGCCGCCGGCGGTGCCATCATTGCCTGGTCCGACAGTCGCCTGGAAACGATCTATGCACAGCGCGTGAATGCCAGCGGCGTCATCCAGTGGGGCGTCAGTGGCCTGCCGGTGGGCGACGGCGGCACGGGCGCGATTTTTCAGCTACCGCAGGTAGTTGCCGATGGCGCGGGTGGAGCAATCATTTCGTGGATGGATTTTGACGGCGACTACGACATCTACGCGCAGCGCGTCAACGGCGCCGGTGCGCGGCAGTGGGTGCCGAACGATATCTATGTTTGCAACCAGGGCAGCGAGCAGCGCACACCGGTGATTGCTCCCGATGAATCCGGTGGTGCCGTGATTGCATGGCGCGACAAGCGCAACCTGTTCACAGGCTATGACGTCTTCGCGCAGCGCGTGAACGGCGCCGGAGCCGCGCAATGGACGGCCAACGGCGTCGCGGTGTGCGACGACGTATTCGATCAGGACGAACTCTCTCTTGTATCCGACGGTAGCGGCGGCGTCATCTGCGCGTGGAAGGACAAGCGTGATTTCCAGAACTACGACATCTACGCCATGCGCGTAGGCTCCTCCGGACAAACGCCCACGACGGTGCGGGAAGCCGCGGTGCCCGCTTTCGATATGAGCGCTGCCTGGCCCAATCCGTTTTCCGGGGAAACGTCGTTCGATGTGCGGAGTGACTGGCACTCCAACGTGGTTGTCAATCTGTTCGACGCCGCCGGGCGCCGCGTGCGTTCGCTTTCTATGGCGTCGCCCGCAGCATCGCGTCGCATCGTGATCGATGGCCTCGACGATCGTGGCCGCACGCTCCCCAGCGGCGTCTATTTCTGCCGCGTCGAAGTCGGGGACGCGGTTCGCAGCCAAAAACTCATTCTCGTTCGATAATCGTGGGGAGACACGCTCGACGTGCTATGCTCTCCCCATGACCAATCCCCTCAACGCGGGCCCGCTCTCCGAAGCGGAGTTTGACCGCCTCGACGACATTCTGAGTATCAATGAAGACGGCGGGCTGACCGTCGAGAGCGTGGACGGCTTCTTTGCCGCCCTCGCCTGCTCGCCCGTGGTCACGCAACCGGGCGAATGGCTCCCCGTGGTGTGGGGCGGCGCGCCCCCGGAATGGGCGACCGCCGAAGAGGCGCAGGAGGCCATGGGGCTATTGCTGCGTCTGTGGGACCAGGTTGCCGAGGAAATCCGCAACGACGACTTTGCTCCTCTCATGACGACCGGCCTCGACGGCCTGGGCAACGAAGTCACGCTTCCGCACGCCTGGTGCATGGGCTTCATGGAAGGCATGCAGCTCCACGAGAAGTACTGGCTCGACGAGTCGAACGAAGAACTGCAGAAGCTCCTGCTTCCCATCGCGATTGTTGCCATGGACGCGGCCGTTCTGCTCGGCGTGGCTCCGGAGGGGCAGGAGCAGTTGCCGCCCGCGGAGCTCGCGCAATGTGTCGAGCTTCTGCCCGACGTCGTGCTCGAGCTTCGCCACTACTGGCTCGAGCATCCCGTCACGCAGTCGAAACCGCGCAACGGTGCTGCGAATGTCGTGGCCAGCGAGCCCTGCCCGTGCGGCAGCGGCAAGGCGTTCAAGAGCTGCCACGGCGCGACACCTCAATAATTCTGCACCGGGAGAATGGGACGAGACATGGACGAGTCCACCCCGACACTCGACGAGTTTCTGGCCGCATGCGACACGGCGTTCGCTTTTCTGGTGCACGACTACGGCTTCAAGCGCCTTGCAAGGCCGATGGAGTCGAACCGCTACAGTGTCCGCTACAGGAAAGACGAGCTGGAAGTGCACGTCTACGGAGAGAGCTACGGCGATTCGGCGGAATGTCAACTGGTGCGCGGCGACGATCGCCTGTACCTCTCGCTGCTCCTGCCATCATCGGCGCACACGCCGCGCCCCCAGGGACAACTCGCACAGGTGACGGCCATCGCGGCGGAACTGCGCGATCACGCCGGGGATTTTCTGAGCGGTGATGCCAAACGCTTTGATACCTGGCTCTGCGAGTGGCGAAAGCGTTTTCCCAGGCTTTCGTAGTCGATTCACTTCGCAGCCGGTGAGTCCAACCCGTCTGCGGCGCCGTCCAAAGTCCAGACAGGGCGCAGCTTGCGATCGGGTAGTGGGCGAGGGTTTTTCCGATCAAGAGAATGGACTCCGCGTGTTGGGGAGCCGCGATTCTTGAGGGGCGCCCGGCGCAGTGTCAACGGGAGGCAGGGCGAGAATGTCAGCCCGCGCGGGCGTTTTACCTCATCGCCGTGAACCACAGGTACACGGTGAAATCGTCCGCAGGATTAGCGAGAGGCCACGCAAAATCAAGCCGCAGGTTAGCCGCGTTTTGAACGGGCCACAGATAGCGCTGCAGACCGAATCCCACCGAGGTGATCCAGTCGTTGGAGTCACCATCACCGACACGGGCTGCGTCTGCCCACGGGATCAGCTGCACGCCGAGATCCTCGATCAGCGGAATCTTGCTGGAGGCAAAGATGTCGTACGGGAACATGTACTCGACGCGCGCCGCGAACGAGTGCTCGCCCACGTGCGTCCGTCGATCGTAACCGCGCACCGTGCTCAGCCCCCCCACATCGGCCAGCTGCTGAAACGGCGGCGCGTCCGCCGTGGTCACTCCGCGCAGCGTCGCCTCGAATTCCTGCCGGCCCAGGATGAAGCCGCGCGCGCGCAGCATGATGTCCGTGCGCGCGTAGCGGAAATCACCGCCCAGTGAACCGCCGGCGAGGCGCTGCGTGAGCTGCGCGTTGAGCCAGCGCCTTCCGCCCAGCTCGAAGCCGGCCACCACCGCGTGCTCGTCGCCTTCGTTGATTTCCGGGTTGGGCTGGTCGAGATCGCCCCAGATGGAAAAGTCCGCGTCCCGCGCCACGCTGCGCTCGCGCGAACCCTCGTAGCCGAGGTCGAAGTGCACGTCGTCCCACGGCGTGAGCTCGAGACCGGCACTACCGCCGGTGCGGCGCAGATAGTCCTGATCGTCCGCGCCGCCCACGAACGCGCGCAGTGAGTTGAACGCAATGCGATTCGATCCGTACGGATCGACGTAGTCGCGGAAGATGGCAAACGCGGAGAGCTTGTGATCCAGCCCCGGAAGGTCGCCTTTGAATTTCGCGCGCCACCGGAACTTCTCCGACGCCGTCGCATAGCCGCCAAACGCTTCCAGCTGCGCGCGCTTGTCGGCGCGGCCGAACAACCCGCCGCCACCGAACAGGAATCCCTCCACGCGGTTGTAATCCCAGTCCGCCACGTGAGGATCGAAGTTCAAACGCCACGCATCTCCATACAATGGAGGGCCGCCCTTCAAACCCGCGACACCCAGCGAATCATGCAGCGCCGCAGTGGAATCGATGAACGCGTGATTGGTGATGTCGACTTCGGGTGAATAGGCCGCGTCATCTTCCCGCTGCAGAGCCGCCAGCAGCGCCGGCCCGGACTGCCGCACGGCAGAGTGCGATGAATCGACGGCCGCACCCGACGAATCGATGACGACACGGGTCGTATCGAGAAACACCTTGAAGGTATCGGCCGCGTATCCCGGTGCCGGAGCGCTCACGCCCGTGGGAATGGACGGAATGATCTGCGGCTTCGTCGCATTCTTCTCCGCCGGCGTTTTCGCGCTCGCCACGATCGCCGCCGGTGCTTTTCCGCCAAACAACTTCTCGTCATATCCCTGATCGAAACGAAAATCCTGCCAGATCAGTTTGAACGATATCGAGGACGGCACAAAAGGCATGGCATTGCGGCGCAGATCGATCTCGCCGGCAATCTGCTTGGGCACCCATTCGCCGCCGGGAAGCTCGTGCCATTGCACGGAAACGCGCCGGATGCCCTTGATGAGCACTGGAAACGGATTCTGCGTGAAATCGTACAGCTCGTGCACAACGCGGAAGCCGTTTCCATCCACCCAGATCTCACCGCTTGGCATTTCACTGAAGTCGCTCTTGGGTTTGAAGGCGCAGTGAAACACCACGCGGTCTTTCTCGAGCGTTCGATCCAGCAATGTGAAATCGAACTCTTCGTCGTGCTCGAGGTATACGGGAATCCGCGTGAAGCGGCTCATGTCCTCTTCCGTGATGCGGTATCCGCCCGTCTCGGGTTTGCCGGTCTTGTCGAAAACCCACGCGTTGTCCTTCTTCTTGAACTTCTCGTTGCGTGAGGCCAGCAGCACGCGACGGTTGTAGCCGGTGGAATCGCCGTACAGCCGGTAGATATCGGTTTGCACTTCCTTCTTGTCCGGCCAGACCATGGCGGCGTGCGACGCGATGGTGTAGGTAGCGTTGGCGTGGCCGGCAAGCTTGGTGCGCTCGCCCTTCATCGCCCGCACCACCAGTTCGCGCACGGTGAACTCTTTGCCTTTGATCACGATGGGCGCCAGGGTTGGCATCATCGAGGTGGGGGGCTTGATGACCGGAATGGAGTCCGGTGGTGCCGCTGCGGCGTGGGCACCGGCCGGAACGGCCAGCAACAGGATCGGAAAAATGAGGCTGCGGAGCGTCATGGAGTGACTCTAATACGGACGAACGGCGTCAGGGTTGCCAGCCCGGCACGAGTATTGCGGTTCCCGGGGCATGAATACAACGATCTCGATTCCGGATGGTCACCTGGCCGCCATCGACAGACTGGCGAAAGAATTGGGAATTACAAGGAACGAAGCGTTCCGTAAGGCCATCGAACTGTTCCTCCAGTATGGCAACCCGGAAGTGGAGGCGATGACCGGCGGCACCGGACGTCGCAAAGAGCCAAAGTGGTGAACCGACCGCCGCGAAGCGGCGGTCCCGGCCTATCAACCTTTCAAGCAACTTCCACTATGAACCTTAACATTACAGTCCCCGACCATCTCGTTTCCACTGCCGACAAACTCGCCAGGCGCATGGGAGTCTCGCGCAACGAACTCTTTCGCCTGGCACTCACTCAACTTCTCGAAGAGCTGCACTCGGACAGCGAGCTCGTGGCCGCGGCCCCGAGTGCCGCAGACGACGACGAAGACTGGTAACCTCCGGCGTCGATAGCTCGCGCCCCGGGATATGCAGAGTGACAGATTCATCGCCGAGATCGAACGCCATACCCACTCACAGTAGTATCGTCGCACGCTGCGCCCCTTACTGACCGCAAAACGGGAGAGGGTCGACAAAGCCGACCCTCTCCCGCCAAATCAGGTTGACGAACAGTCGCGTCCGAACTACTTCAGGAGCACCATCTTCCGGGTCTTGGTGAACCCCGGGGCCTCGAGGCGATAGAAATACACGCCACTCGCCACGCCCTGTCCACGCGTATCGCGCCCGTCCCACGGCACCTCGTGGGATCCGGCTGGGCGGTTCTCATCGACAAGCGTCCGCACCAGGGCACCACTGACATCGTAGACCTTCAGTGTCACCTGTCCCCTTTGCCTGATTGAAAACGCGATCATCGTCGTTGGATTGAACGGATTGGGATGGTTCTGCGACAGCTCATTTCTGAACGCGGGACCCGCGCCCACCGGATACGTTACCAAGTTCCCGAGGCAAGTAATGATCTTGTAAAGAAACAGGTTCCGGTCCCAGACACCATCGAGCTCGTCGTCGCGAATGTGCGAGAATGAAATGCCCGAAAGAATCACGCCCCCGTTTCCAGTAAAGTTGGATATCACAGCACCGTTTGCGCCAGAAGTCGAGCCATAGGACATCTCCACTTTCGATGTCCCCTGCGCCGTCATTACATCGAACGCATCCAAACCGGGGCACCCTCCAAATGCGACCCAGTCGTCATCGAAACACCGGCCGGGCCATGCATACAGCTTGGGCGATACTGGATAGTTGGTCGGTGCGAGCCGGTGATTCCCGCTACCGATGTTGAACGGAATAAATGCATTCCGGAAATCATTCGCACAGGCAATTTGGGAACCTGCAATGAAAGCGGGAACATTATCTCCTGCGAGAAATACGCCACCCGGAAGCGTCAGACCCGACACGAATTCACTCAACAGGCAGAGATCGGGCGACTTCTCCGGCGTTCCGGAACCATCACCGACGGTCACCTCAAGGGTCCCGCAGTCCCAGATGATCTTCCGGTATCGTGCGAGCAACTGGTTCACGTTCTTGACGCGACTACCCAGGCGGTTCCCCACAGCCGACGAAGGCGCGCGGACGTCAAATCGGTCTACCTTTCCGGTCAGACCTATCGATCTGAACGACGAATCGAAATATTCCTGGCCCGGAATGCCGTCCGTCCCATCCACATAAAGGATGTCGCCGCAGCCGCTTGCACAAAGTGTCGGCAAACACGTGAACTCCGCAGCGTCGAGCGCGGCCGCCACCGGATCAACACCAGTGAGGTTGAGATGTGCACCGTACGCGAACGTCTCTAACCCCAACCCGTTCTCCGCGCCATAGAAAAAGAGTACTGTGTCACCCGGTGTGAAGTAGCAATCATTGAGGTCGACGCAGTACTCGCCCGGCTTGCAGCCGTCATCCAACCGGATGCGATCCCAAGTTCGGTAGGCCAGCGTGGTCGAGCCAACCCAGGGGTATCGCGCTGGGTTGTCGGTTAGCGCAGGTCCCGACTTCGCAGGCCCATTTCCATTCTGCACACTCACATAGAGATAAACGGCCGGCCCGCCGGTTCCCGGATCTGTGCCGATTCCGGACTGACAATCGCCGACCATGACAACCGCCGAGTCGCCCGGAACAATCGAAGTCGTGGAGCTCACCGGCGTGATATCAGCGGCCATGTCTGCGCGCACGCATCCGGTAATCGTGCCATTTTCGGGGAAGTTGTCCTGAAACTGGTTCATGTCATGGATGATCCATTGCGGTCCCTGCAGCGCGACCCTGAACACCTTCACGTTGTCGAACAACGGAGCGTGGCTGTGACACACATCGGTTCCAATGGTTCCGCACCAGGCATCACACATGTCGCGAACACCGAGTGCAACCTGAATGTCCGTCGCACCCGAATCGACCAACGGACCGAGTACTTCCAGATGCGTAATCCATTCCTTCAGGTGCCCATAGTAGACAAGGTTCTTGTCACGCCAGGGCCCCCAGTTCCCCCCCACCTTGCTTCGCACGTGCCACGTGTAGAACACGAGATTCTGATACGACAGATCGCGATAAACAGAAAACTGGAAACCGAGGTTCTGACACCCACTCCCGATTGGTATGGATGGCGACCATATCTCGTTTCGAACGTACCGTTGTTGCGCATCATGGCGCGGCACGACCATCTGCGCAGGTGATGGAGGCGCATTGCAGGCGTAACTTTCCGTAGATGTGTTGATGAACGCCCACAGACAGGAGAGACTGCTGACGCAGGGATCCTCCTGGAGAACACCGCTCTTGAACAGTCCCGCAAAGTCGCCGCGGCCAGAAAGATCGACAGACGTCCAGCCCTGCACGTTGCAGTTCGAGCCCGTGTTGAACCTCGATAACAGGAGCACCGTCGTGTCACCGGCAGCGGTGGACTGAGGCGTGTACACGTGCATTCGCGTCATTGACGTATTAGTGCAAGAACCTTCATTGCCAAAATCACCGCGCGCGACCTCGCCCCTGTACAAATTGAACGTGTGAACGCCGGAGATCGGGAAAGTTCGATGCCATCCGGGCTGCAGGAACTCGCTGACGGCATACGTCCCTTCCGAGAGACCGGTAAAGTAATAGTTGCCATGACCGTCGGAGCTGGTGGTTGCACCCGATGAGAGATTCACCGTCCAGCCGGGCAGAATAGATTCGCTAGCGTCCTTCACCCCGTCCTGATCGAAGTCATACCAGACTTTCCCCATGACGATGTTGTTTGCGCCGCTGCAGCAGTAGCCGGTCTTCACGAGGTTGCCCTGAACCAGTCCGCTGACATCCAGGCCAAGGACAGACGCTTGGTTTGTGAGCACAACTTTCAGTACGTTGGTACCATTGATGAAGAACGACGAAGTCGAGATGTGATACGCCGGTCCAGGCTGGAACGAGTTGGTTGTAGTTCCAATCTGATTCCCGTTCAAATACACATTCGCTATATTGTCGGCGCGAACCCACAAATTCAACGCGGCACTCGTCGTGGTCTGAAGGCAGAACTTGTACTCGAGGCTATACGTGAGATTGCCAGAGGTCGCGTTCACAGATTCGTACGGGCTGATCCACTGTGACCCCGATTCGGGAGGAGCCCACGAGGCGTACTGGGGGATAACATATGCGGGGCGCGGCTCAGACGTCGAAGGATCGTCGTCGGCCACAACCATCCACTCCGAATCGATGGAGCTGAGAAGCGTGCCATGCAGCTGATCCCATCCAGAGGCGACTTCGACGGCGTTCACCGGCTCGCACGCAAGCAGTACGTCCGCGGGAATTCTGAAGATCAGGTATTCCCGGTCGTTGTTTGGGTTGTAGTGGAAAGCGTCCGCTACGGCGGTGGTTTGATACCACATCCATCGCGCCGCACCGTCGAGGCACGAAATCGCCGGGAATACATCCGAGCTTGTGTTGTCCTGACCAATCGCCAGCACGCCAGAATACCCGGACACCGGCGTTGTGCCAACCCAGCCCACGCTTGTGTTCGCTCCGCCCGTTCCAGCATTCGCAATGGCGAGCTGGGCATTAATTTGTGAAATGGTTGGCGGAGTGTCGCCGCAGTCCATGGACACGCCGGTTGCGTAGACCTCCCAGGGGCCGACTCCGGTATAGACCACGGCAGTAGTTCCCACCTTGAACTGGGCGATGACGCCCTGGGTACCCCCGTTGTCGGCCCATCCGATAATATAGAGATAGGCACCACTGGAGACGTCGATGGAATAGTGCTCGACCCCCCCTGATCCACATCCGAAGATATTGCTTGGACTCGTGTTGCACAGGTTACCGTACGTCTGCGCAATCGCCGTGGCGCTACCGTAGGCGAACGAGTAGCCGTTGTCGCACGTGATATCGACGTTCACGTTCGTTGACCACGCACGCGGAGAGATGAGGAGCACCGAAAGTAGAATGAGAAAAAAGCAGACGACTGGAAGGGCCACACAACGGGATGTGTTGTGAGACATCATTGACCTCGTCGTTGAAAGTGAAATGCACCGGGCTCGCAAAAATCACAATCACCGAAAGGCCGAATGATATCTGTTCGGCAAACGATCGTTCAACATGAAACTACACGTGTGTGTGCTTGCATGCGAACCTGAGAAATGATTCTCCATTGATTCCACGCTTGGACATGTGTCATGATTTTCCGACGGGCGATCTATCCGCGCCCAACCTCTTCGGTTCTCCTCCGGCGGGGACCTTCGTGAGGCAAAGGGGGGCATACTCCCGGATAAACCATCGTCGACTTTGGTCGCCGACGTGCGCGCCGCCGGAGGGTGCTCGCGACGGCGTGCCCAAAGGAGACGAACCATGCCTCAGCACAAAGACCTCAAGCGCCTCGTGCGCTCCCGCATGAAGAAAACCGGCGAGTCCTACACCGCCGCCCGTGCTCACGTCACAAAGAAGCAGACCAAGGCCTCGCCGAAGTCCGTCCCGGCGGTGGCGAAATCGAAGTCGGCGCTGAAGTCCGACTTCGCGAAACTCGCCGGCATGAGCGACGACATCGTCAAGGACCGCACCGGTTGCGATTGGACCCGGTGGGTATACGTGCTCGACAAGTGGGGTGCGGTGAACAAGTCCCACACCGAGATCGCGGCGCACATCCATGAGAAGTACAAGATCGACGGCTGGTGGGCGCAGACGCTGACCGTGGGCTACGAGCGCATCCGCGGATTGCGCGCGCGCGGCCAACGTCGCGACGGCGGGTGGGAAGCATCCAAGAGCAAGACCGTGGCGGCACCCGTAGCGGAGCTCTTCGAGGCCTGGAACTCAGCGAAGCTGCGCGCGAAGTGGCTTCCCGAGAAACTCACGGTGCGCAAAGCGACACCGCACAAGTCCATGCGCATTTCGTGGCCCGATGGGACAAGCGTTGAGTTGTATTTTCAGGCCAAGGGCAACAAGTCGATCGTGGGAGTTCAACACACGAAGCTCAAGACGAAAGCGGAAGCCGACGAGCGGAAGAAATTCTGGTCGGAAAGACTTGCGGCTTTGAGCGAGCTCCTGGCAGACTAGACATCGACGATTAGTGATAGCGCCGAGGAGCCCGGTGACGAGAAACGCCGGGCTCCTTTTTTATCCCCTCAACGCTCCCACGCTCACAACCGGTCCCTGCGGTCCCGCGCCCTTGGATCCGCCCGCCTCCTCCACGGAAAGTGCGAAGGCCGTCACCGCGCCCGCATTGGCAAGGGCGGGCATGTGGATCACGGCGTGACCGTTCGCATCTGCGCGCACGAGGCCGAGGCTGGTCGGCGTATCGCCGCGCAGCACCCACAGCTCGATGTCCTTCCCTGTCGGCGTGATCACATGATCGAGAACAACGAGCGCCTCGCCGTTTGCCGGGCTGAAGCACGCGCGCGCCACCATCGTGGAATCGCCCTGGCCGGTGCCGTTGAAATCGAAGCAATCGGTGCCGGAACCGGTCAGGAATGCCACCGACGACTGCGCCTGCGCGAGTTGCTGCTCCATACTATCGAGCCGCGCCCGCATGGCCGTCTGTTCGCCGGTGAGATGCTGCAAGCGTGTCCACAGAAGCACGCTGGTTACGAAGAATACAATCGACGCTGCAGCCAGCACGCCGGTAACAATGCGCAACCCGCCCCTCGAACGGACGCGTGTGCGACGCGGTTCGCGGCGCGCGGCGTCGGCCACACGCTCGCGGAGCGCCGGCGACGGCATCGCCGCGGGCGCGGCGGCGGCCATCGCCGTCGTCGCCAGACCAAAATCGCGCAGAGCCGCTTCACATTCGCGGCATCCTGCGCGCAAATGCTCTTCCAGCCGGCGACGCGAAACGTCGTCGATGGTACCCAGCGCGTACTCGGCGCACAGGTCGAGATGTTCCTCGCTGTGGCGGCTCACCACCATTCTCCTTCCGGCAACGCGCCCTTCAAGTCACGCAGCGCCTGCCGCGTCCATGACTTCACGGTCCCCAGCGGCTGCTGCAGCTTCTCTGCTATCTCGCGTTGCGACAATCCCTGCCAGTATGCCATTTCCAGCACCGATCGATGATGCGGTTCCAGCCGTTCGATCGCATTGCGCACGGCTTCGCGGGAGGAGGCTGCTTCTCCGTTCAACACCGGCGCCACCGATTGCGGCGCGTCAGCGCGAACCTGATCCTCACGCTTCGTTCGGGCGGCGCGCGAGCGGATCGCATCCAGCGCGCGACTTCTTGTAATTGTGAGCAACCAGGCGCCCATCGCCCCGCGTGACGCATCGTATGCTGCGGCATTGCGCCACACCTGGAGCCATACGTCCTGCATCACATCCTCCGCTTCCGCCTGATTTCCGAGAATACGTACGGCAACCGGAAACACGAGCGCGATATAGCGGTCGTAGAGCTCCGTCAACGCGGACTCGTCACCCGCGCGTATGCGCGCGAGGCAGTCGATATCGCGATTGCCACCGGTCATCGTTCGTCCTTCTTGCGCCTCCGTCCTGTATACGACGCCGCGGACGCACCGGATGACAAGAGAAAATAGTTGCCGGCGCCCCTCATCCGCTCCCTATCCGGCCCCGTAGCGGGGGAAACAACACAGGCCGGCCCTCGCCGGACCAACCAGAAAGGGAGCAATCATGAGGAAAAATCCATTCTGCCTCGCGGCGGCCGTGGCGCTGGCCGGGCTCGCGGGATCGGCGCAAGTTCGGGCCGCCGACCACCGCGAAACCCCGGCCACGCTCGCGGACGCCGTGGCGGACATCGCTGATGTCTACACGTGGAAGGACGGCGATCGCTTCGTCGTCGTGATGACGGTCGACGGGTTACGCATGCCGACGCCCGGGCAGGCAGCGCGCTTCGACGAAGACGTTCGCTATGAGTTTCACATCGGGCGCGATTCCTTCGCCACCACGCGACAGTCCGCCGTGGACATCGTGGTGCGCATGAAGCAGGCGAACGGCAACTGGACCGTCACGGCCCAGGGCATCCCCGGCGCCAACGGCACCGTGACCGGCAACGCCGAAAGCGTGCTCACCAAGGGTTCGGCGCATGTTTTCGTGGGACTGCGCGACGATCCGTTCTTCTTCGACCTCGAAGGTTTTCGCAACACGCTTATGACGGGCACACTCATGTTCAATTCGGCGCGCGACACGTTCGCCGGCATGAACGCGACTGCCATTGTGATCGAGATGGACCTGAACGCCGTCAAGAGCGGCAGCAACAAGCTGTACGTGTGGGGCACGACGGCACGAAAGGATGGCTAACCATGCGCACCACGCACTTCCTATTGGCGGCGCTGGCGGTATCGGCGCTGAGCGCCTGCTCGGAGGATTCCCCGATGTCGGGCAACTCCACGTTGCAGAAAACGCCGGCGTCCTACACGCGCATCGACCGGATGGGCATGCCCGCCGTGGCGACCGCACTTATCACCAGCAAACAGAACTACAATGAGGCTGATCCGACTGACGATGCGGCGGGTGATTTCGTCCCTGAGATCGTCGACCACCTGACCACATTGCACAACGCGCTCGACGACGACCTCACCGGGCTCGGTCTCACACCGGCCACGGTGAACGAAGCCGCGGCGCAGGGTGCGCCGCTGGTGGTGCCGGATGTCATCACGGTGGACACGAACGCGCCGTCGGGCTTCCCCAACGGCCGCCGTCTCGCCGACCCCGTGATCGACGTCACGCTCGCGGTGCTGCTGCTCGACGTGAGTGGTCTCGGCGACAGCAACGGCCCGCATCCCGCCACCGCGCTGGTGGGCGTAAATCCGACGGCGAACGACGCTCCGTTCTCCACCATGTTTCCCTTCCTGGCGCAGCCGCATTAGCCCCAAGGAGAATCACCATGGCGAATATCTCGCACCGAATTTTTCTCTGCGTGGCCACGGTTCTGGTTCTCCTGGCGGTGCGGCTGGCATTTTCGCCTCGCAACGTCGCGTCCTCCGCTCCGGCGGGGGGCGTGACGTACGCGGCGGCGGTGGCCGATGCTGACGCGCAGGTTGCGGCCGCGGACGCGCGTGTCGCGCGTGTGAAGACAGACTCGTGGATGGAGTTGGAGCGGGCGGCCAACGCGCATATGAGCCGCGGCCGTCTCAGTGACAACTGGAGTGACTACGCCACGGCAGATTCGCTCATGGCGCGCGCGTTCGACATGGCACCCGAAGGGACCGGACCGTTTCTCGGGCGTGCGCGTCTCAATTTCACCATGCACCGTTTCGATCGTGTTAATGACGATCTCGTGCGCGCCGAGTCGCAGATGCTGCTATCTCCCCGCACGCAGGCCGAAATCGAGGCCCTGCGTGCGGATGTCGATCTCGAACGCGGCGAAACCGCTGCGGCGCTGGCGCACTATCGCAATGCGGTGGAAGTAGAGCATAACTTCGATAACCTCGCGCGTCTCGCGGGTGGTCTGGCGAAGTCAGGTTCGCTGGAGGCGGCAGACCGGACTTACACTGAAGCAGCCGCAGCCTTGCCGCGGTCGGCCACTCGTGAGCGCGCGTGGGTGAGTTTGCAGCGCGGGTTGCTCGCGCTCGATACGCATGACCTGGACCGCGCACTCAAGCACTATCGTGATGCGAAAAGGCAGTTTCCGGGTTGGTGGTTGGCGGACGAACACATTGCCGAGGCACTGACTCTGCAGGGGCACGACGAGGAGGCGCTCGCGATCTATCGCGACGTTCTGGCCCGTACCGGCGACCCGGAATTCATGGACGCCATGGCGCGCATCTACCGCCACCGCGGTGATGAAGCAACGGCAACCAGATGGATTGCGATCGCCAAAGCCGGCCACGCCCGGCGCCTCGCGCGCTTCCCGGAGGCGGCAGCGGGACATGCCCGGCAGCACATCAAGGATTTCGGGCCCATCACGGGAGGAGCGTAAATCGTTCGTCCAGCTTGTGACCTTCCGTGAGCATCGGGGCCTGTGCGCGCAAGCGGACGGGCCCCGGATGTTTTCACCGGCTACACCGTCTCGCTGAATACGGGCTCGCGCGCTTCGGCGACAATGCGCACTTTGGCGTGCGCAGAATGCCCGGAGCTGCGCGAGCCGGCGAGGCGGCGCAGATCGATGGCAGTACGCAGGTCCTGAACATCCGCGGGTGTCATGCGCTTCAGATAGACACTCTGCGCGTCACGCATCTCGGCCACGGCGGAAAGGAAACGTTTGCGATCGCGACGGCTGCTCAGGTCCATCCGCTCGTCGTTGGTCCACGCAAACACGTAGTGACCTTCCGATCCGCCCAGTTTCCATGGGAACGCTGCATCCACTTCGACGATGAGGCCGTGGCCGGTCGAGTCGACCAGGTGCGAACGCCGGCCCAGGAACTGAAACAGACTTGCCTCTGCGTCCATCGCGGCGGCGGAAACGATGTCCTCGGTGAGCCCCTGGAACGCCTGCACCTGCGGAAGTTGAGCCAGCGCGCGCAGCATGTGTGCGCGGAAATCATTCTGGACGATGGAACGCGGCACCACGCACACGCAGTGGTCCGTGTCGAACGTGCTCATGTGCCCGAAAGCACCCTTGCGGATGGCCAGCGCACACGACCTCACCACGGTGGGAAGCTCGTTCGCGCGCTTCTTCATCGCGTCCGAGAATGTCCCGCGGGGGCGAAACGCGTTGCGCGCATCCGCAAACAACCGCTGGCGCGCGCGTGTCTCACCGAAGAACCAACGCTGCCTCGTATTCCGCAACGCTTCACGCAACGCGTGCTTCCCTTCGCGGGAAAGCCAGTGGTCGAATGCCGTTGAGGTCAGAGGATGCCGCGTGACTTTGAACTCGTCGCGTTTCCATCCAAGCGTTCCCAATACGTCCTCCTTCGCGGGCATCATGCGCCGTCATGCGCGCACGCGGTCTTGCGACCATGCCCGGTAATGACTCAAGAAGGAAGAGAAGCTGCAAGGCGCACGCCACGCACGCTCGTCACCCGGAGCCGTGAAGATGAACGTGTCGGAGATTGCTCTAGCGCGAGTGGCGAAAACGCGCGCCATACAACATTACCGCAATACCAATGCTGCACAGTCCGATCCATGCTGCATTGCGCGTCGCATCCAATTGAAAACATCCGAAGATGACCGCGAGCTGGAACGCAACAAAGACAAGCGGAACCACCGGATAGAGCGGCACGCGCACGAAACGCTCGGCCTCGGGCCGGCGCTTGCGCAGCACCATGACGGCAGCTCCCGTGAGCGCGAAGAAAACGGCGTCCACGATCACAACACCGGTGAGCAGACGATCGATGGCATTCTTGCCGGCGCTCACCACCAGCACGATGGCGATACCACCCACCAGGCACAGAGCCAGCGCGGGGGTTTGGAAGCGCTGCTGCGGGCGTCCGAACGACGCAAAAAAGCGACGATCGCGTGCCATACCGTAGAGGAGGCGCGGCCCGGAGAGGATCTGCACATTGAGCACGCCAAAAGCCGACAGCGCCACGGCGCCCGCAATCAAACGCGCGCCGATGTTGGGCCACACGGTGGAGACTGCATCGGCCGCGAGCGCCTGGCTGTTCACCACGCCGTCAAATCCGAGCAGGTGCAGGTACGCCCAGTTCGTGAGCAGATAGATGACGACCACGATGAAATTCCCCAGGATCAGCGCCAGCGGTACGTCGCGACGCGGATTCTTCATCTCGCCCGCAACCCACAGCGCATAGTGACCGCCGCCCAGTGCAAAGAGCGCGGGAACCAGTCCCGAGAAAAGACGCACTGCAAGCGATGACGATAGCGGCGCCAGCGGTTCCACGCTGGCAACATGCGGCGCCGCGATTACAGCGAGTGCGGTGACGAGCAGCAGTGCCCCCACTTTGGCGACCACGGTGACATTCTGGATGGCCGTGCCGTAGCGCACGCCGACGATGTTGGCTCCCGTCACCAGGGCGAGCAACAGCGCCGGCAGCACCGTCGCCAGAGGTCCGGAAAGCGGCGTCCCGGCGAACGCCGCGGAGAGATTCTCCGCGCACACGATCGCGATGATCGCCGTTCCTCCGGCGATGATCGCGCACGCGTTGCAGAGCGAGAAACAGAATGCAATCAGGGGACCGTACGCATCACGCAGCATTTCGTACTGTCCGGCGGTGCGCGAGTACATGCCGCCGAGCTCCGCGAAGGTGAGTGCGCCAAGGAGCGCGATCAGCCCGCCCGCTGCCCACGTCCACATGGCCAGCGACGGGCCGCCGGCGACGCGCGCAACGTTGGTGGGTGTGAAGAAGATGCCGACACCGATGATGGCGCCGATCACAATCGAAGTGGCGCTGACCGGACCGATGACGCGGCGCAGGCCGTCGGCTGAAGCGCTGCCGGAGGATGTCGCGTTCGTCGTGCGCTCCGTGCTCACCGCTCCCGCTTCCATTGGTATTTTTTCAGATCGACACGCCCCTTCTTGTCGAAAACAACCTTCTCGGCCTCGAGCAACGCGCGCTGCAGGCCTCCGCCACCCAGCCCCGCGTCGAGGCTGATCTCGCCGCGACTATTGATGATGCGATGCCAGGGGAGATCGTGGCCCGCGGGAAGTGAGTGCAGCGCATAGCCCACCTGCCTCGGCCCCGAGGCCCCGGCGAGCTCGGCGATCTGGCCGTACGTGGCAACCCGCCCGCGGGGCACGCGGCGCACGGTCCTGTAGATGCGCTCGTAGGCTGTCACGCGGCCATTGTAGGAGGAGTGCCGTAAAAATTCCAAGCGGAGGCATTGTACCGGGTACGCATGTGCGCTAACGTGTTAACGTCCGCCCCGGATCGATCAGGTCGCTGCCCCACGGCGATGTGGAGGTACTCATGAAACGCCTGGTCTCTCCCACGCTTCTCATTCTCATCATTTCATCGTTCGCGATCGGCTGGCGCGCCGACGCTGACGGTATTTACTCCCCGCGCAGCATGACCCTGGCCGGGAATCAACTGCTGGTTTCTGACAGATACAGCGGCTTGCACATTTATGACGTGTCGAACTTGTCCGCGCCTACCAGGGTCCTGCAAATTCCATTACGTGGAAACGTCAGCTCGGCGGTGAAGGACGATGTCGTCTACACGAATCAATACAGCCAGCTCCAGGTCATTCGCGTCACGGGCGACAGCTACGAGGTCCTGGCCAAACTCGGCGACGAACTCCCACCGCTGCCGCCCCCATGGGAGGGTAGCCCCGGCGGCTCCGGGTACGGATGTTCTGCATGCAACGACTATGACGCCGTCACGTCCCCGACTCCAACGTCGAGCGGCGGATCATCGTTTGCCACCTTCGCAGTAGTCGACAACGAGCTCTATCGCGTGAATGAGTCGACGCTGTATGCGTACGACGTAACCAACGCCGAGAAGCCCGCGTTCCAATCGAAAACCCCCGTCGACTGGAACATCGAGACCCTGTTTCCGGCCGGGGACTTCCTTTTCATCGGCGGAAACCGCGGCATGTACATCTATGACCGCACCGATCCGGCGCATCCGCATCAGTTGTCGAAAATCGAGCACACGGTCGCGTGCGACCCGGTGGTGGTGGAAGGCTCAACGGCTTTCGTCACGTTGCAATCATTTGGCGCGTGCGGTGGGTTTACCAATGAGCTCATGTGCGTGAACATCGCGGACCCGTCGAAGCCGGTGATCATCGGCGAGAAGCCGATGGCATCACCGTACGGGCTGGCGGTACAGAATGCGCAATTGTTCGTGAGCCACGGCAGCAACGGCTACTCGCTGGTCGATGTGAGCCGGCCCGACGCCCCGGTCGTAAAGGCCACGTGGACGGACGCGACGCGTGACTTCATCTGGTCGGGGTCGACGCTGTTCGTGCTGGAGGAGAACAACGTCGCCATCTATGACGTGACCGATCCGATGGCGCCGGTGCTCATCGCGCGCGTGGAACCGACCGGTTCTTCGTAGCAACGAGCCGGGCCCTGCCGGCTGCGGGTGTGGTATCATTGTGGGGCTTTCGCCCCCGCGATCAAGGGATCCCACCGTGAAGCACATCTGCAGCATCGCGACCGCCTGCGCACTCACGCTCTCGTCGCCTGCGCTGGCCCAGGTTCCCGCGCTCGACCACGTCGTTGTGGTTGTGATGGAGAATCACAGCTACAACCAGGTACGCACGGCGCCGTTCACGGCGAGCCTCATCGCCGCCTCTTCCGTGTGCACGCAGTCGTATGCCATCACGCACCCGTCGTTCCCGAACTATCTGTGTTTGTGGGCGGGTTCAACGCTGGGGATCACCAACAACAATTGTCCTGCCCCCGGTGCGCCATTCATGGTCGCCAACCTGGGCCAGGCCTGTGAAGCGGCGGGCGTCTCGTGGCGCGCCTACTGCGAAGATCTTCCCGAAGCAGGCAGCGCGGTGTGTTCGTCAACCGGCTACCAGCGCAAGCATGCGCCGTGGACATATTTCGGGAACCTCGATCACATGAACGAAAGGCCGCTCGGCGACCTTGTGCCCGACATCACCGCGGGAAATCTTCCCCGCCTTGCCTTCATCGTTCCCAATCAATGCAACAGCACACATGACTGCCCCGTGGCCACGGGCGATGCCTGGCTGGAGAGCATGATTCCAACGCTGATCGCGGCTGTGGGTGCGCGCGGTGTGGTGATTCTCACGTGGGACGAGGACGACGGCGCCAACCAGAACAACATTCTAACGGTCATCTCCGGCCCGCTGGTCAAGCCGGGATATGCGCACACATCCCACACGGACCACTTCGATGTTCTACGCACGATCTGCGATGCGCTCGGGGTCGCCGCCATGGGCAACGCGGCCACAGCAGCGCCGATCGACAACATCTGGATCCCGGACACGCCCCCAAGGCGCATTACGCTGGGCCGGATGAAAGCCAATTTCATCCACGAGTAGCTTCTCGTGTTGTGAAGGCTGGATGAGAGCGGCCTGAACTA
This sequence comes from uncultured bacterium, assembly GCA_964621155.1. Lineage (GTDB taxonomy): Bacteria > Krumholzibacteriota > Krumholzibacteriia > WVZY01 > JAKEHA01 > JAKEHA01. Next base: position 32,619 of record CAZULB010000002.1, read on the forward strand.
GCGCACCACAACGAACTTCTTCGTGCTGTGTCCCTGGGCGCTCGCGAGCCGCAGGAAATAGACGCCCGAGGCCAGTTGCCCCGTATCCAGGTCGAACGTCTGCAGACCTTTCTCGGCGTTGGTGCGCGCGGCGAGCACGCGTTTGCCGGCAATATCGAACACCTGAACGTCCACCGGGCCGTCGCGGTCGACGGTGTACTGGATGGTGAGAGCACCCCGGGTGGGAACCGGACTCAGCGATGAGATGGCCGGATAGGCGGGCACGTTGGCCGCGAGTGCGACCACGTTGTCGCTGCGCAGGATCTTCTTGTCAGGATCGACGAGCACCTCGAAGGGAGCCTGCGGCACCGTAAACGTAAACGTCTGCGACCGCAGGTTGTTCTGCACCGTCTCCCGGTGAATCTCAACCAGCGAATCGGCCGGCAACATGTCGTAAACGACAATATCCACCGGCATCTTGAACACGCTCACGTTCGACTGTGACGGCGTCTGCTGCTGTTGAATCGTCACCTTTACTTCATAGTTGCCGCCGCCGACATCCTTCCACGATGTGGCCGCCGCGTAGCGTGGGTATCCCGTGCCTGTCGTCACCCACTGGCTGAAAAACGCATCGAGGTCGAGGCCGGACACCTGCTCGGCCACACGCTGAAAGTCGGCCGTGACCGCGTTGCCGTAGCGCACAGCGGGATCGGCTGCATAGGCCTGCAGGATCTGCTTGAAGACGTCGTCGCCGACCATGTTACGAAGCATGTACAGAACCATGCTTCCCTTGGCGTACACGCGATACCCGTCAAACATGTCGTTCACGGAAGTCGTGTCCTGCAGCACGAGCGTTCCGGTGGCGCGTCGCGCGCTGCGGTATTGCTGGTCGCGCGCAATCTTGTACGAGTCCGGAAATTGAACCGGTCGGGCTTCCCAGTAGAGCAGCTCCGCGTACGACGCGAAGCCTTCAGCCAGCCACAGGTGCGGCCAGCGCTTGACCGTGATCTTGTCGCCGTACCACTGATGCGCGAGTTCGTGAACGACCACGCCCGTGGAGCCGCCGCCGATTGACGACATGGTCTGATGCTCCATGCCACCCGGAAATGTGAACTCGGAGTGTCCGTACTTTTCAACGCCGTATTGTGGATCGGCAAACGGATACGGCCCGAACCAGCCTTCCTCCACCTCGAGCGCATCGCCGGTTAGCGTCCAGCCATCGTTGTTCCTCGTGCCAGGGAGCTCATTGGTGATGTCGTCATAAACCAGAAACTCGAGCGGAAGCGCAAGCGGGCCGTAGCCGGGAAGTCCTGCCAGCGCGGCCGGGCGATTGTAGGTGTCCTGGTAGCGCACGTACTCACCAATGGCCACCGAAATCAGATAGCTTGAAATCCTGTAGTGCGACACCCAGTCGTAGACCGTGTTGGGGCCGATAGTGGTTTCACCAACCAGCAATCCGTTGGAACCGACTCGATACAGCGACGGCACCGTTACGGTAACGCGCGACGAGTCCGCCTTGTCGGACGGATGATCCTTGCACGGCCACCATTCGCGCGCGCCGTACGGCTCGGACAGACTCCACGCCAGACGCATTTCGTTGCCCGGGCACGGCGAAATGTTGTTGCGGCATTTCTTCCCGAAGAAGAAGTTCCCGAAGTCGTCGCTCACAGGAACACCACGATACGCGATATCCACCGCAACCACAGTGCCCACCGGTTGTGACCCCGGCAATGTGATATTGAGCGCCGCGCCGGGATGGGTGAAAGCGAGCGCGCCGCCGCCGGCAGCATTCACCGACGTGACAAGCATCGACGGCGCCAGATCGAGGGTCAGTGTGGTGAGGCTCGAGTTGACGACACGTCCTTCGACGCGCACGACGCCCACAATCGAGTCGTCATCCATGGCGATGTTCAGATTCAGATGATAGTAGGTGGCGTCGAAATTCGAACTGGCTGCGGAGGAGCTGTAGCGCGCGGTACGACTTGCGAAGGCGACCTTCGCGGCCTGGCAGGCTTCGGCACCGCTTTCGACTCTCCGGGGAGGCGCCGCGTGTGATGAAACGACGGGCAGGGATAGAGACAGCGCCAACGTTGCGGCAGTAAGAATCCGTCCGGGCATCGTTTGACCTCTATTTCAACAGAACGACTTTGCGGTTCATGCGGGACTGTCCGGCGCTGAGCTTGAGCAGGTAGACGCCGGATGCGAGCGGCGCGCCCGCATCATCCACGGCCTGCCACCGGAACGAGTGGGCACCGGCCGTACGTTGGTCGTCCAGGAGAGTGGCGACACGGCGCCCGGTTACATCGTACGCCGTAATGGTTACGTGGACTGGACGCGTCAGGTCAAAGTTGATCGTGGTGGCCGGATTGAAGGGGTTGGGATATGCCACCAGCGATGCGGCATCCGGCATGCGCGGGGTGTCATTGACGCCGGTGGGTATTGCATTTCTCGCCGCGAGCGCGTCGATGACGCCCCACCCGTAGGTGCGATTGGGGTTGGCGTGATTGGTGGCGGTGTTGCGCAGCGCGTTCATGAGCATGATGTTGCTGGCGTCGGGACGAGCCTGCAGCACGAGCGCGGCGGCGCCGGCGACGAGCGGTGTCGAGAGCGACGTGCCGCTCACCTCGGTGTAGAACTCGCTGTTGGGATCGACGGTGTGCACGTTCGATCCCATCGCCATCACGTCGGGCTTGATGCGATTATCGGTGGTGTTACCGACCGAGCTGAAGCTGGCGCGCGTGCCCTGGTTGTCGGTCGCCCCCACCGTGAGCACCATGTCGCCGTCCGCGGGAGCGCCGAGCGTATTCTGCGGCTCGGAGACAAACCCGGCATTGCCCGCCGCGTTGCAGATCAGGATGCCGCGGCTGGCCGCAATGTCGGCGCCCACGGTAATAATGGCGGTGTCGCCGTCCATGTTCTGCCAGGTATAGCCGGTTTCGCCGTTGGTGAATCCGCCCAGATACGTGAGGGAACTCGTGATGATGTCGGCGCCGTTGTTGTCGGCCCATTCGGCAGCCGCCACCCACGCGTCTTCTTCGATGTGGCGCTCCCACTGGGTGTTCTCTGTCTTGGCGAGCAGATATGTCGCGCCGAACGCAGGACCAATCAGCTCGCCCGGTTTGAAACCCGCGATGGCACCGAGCACGAGCGTGCCGTGGAAACCACTCCCCATCTGCCCCGGCTCATCGCTCACCACGCCGTCGTTGTTCACGAAATCCCACTTCGCCGCCACGTTGAGAACACCGAACGCTTCGTGGAGTGCGTTGTTGAAGCCGGTGTCGAACACGGCGATGACGACACCCTCCCCGTGAAACCCAAGGTCGTGCATGGCGGGAACGTCGATCAACAAATTCTGGAAGAAAGAACTGCCGTAGTCGTAACTGAGGTTCTGCTGCCGGAGCGCGCGCATAGGCTCGCGCGATGGCCCCTGCGTCCCGGGATCCGGCTCGGAGGAGCGCAGCGAATGCACGATGTCGAGACGGGACACCGCGCGCAGCGCCGTAATTGCTTGCAACTGCTCCGCCGTAGCATCGACCGACACAGCATTCAGCCAATTCGAAACATGACGAACGTGTGCGCCGGTGGCACGAACCGCTTCCAGCGCGGTGGCGTCCACGGGGACATCGTAAGCATCCACGAGATGACCTTTGCCCATGTTGCGCTCACGACGCGCGCGGGCGTGATCGCTCAGCGCGGCTTCGGCAGCACCGAGTGCAGCCGGCGTGATGCGCTTGTCTTCAAAGTAGACCCAGGCGGGGATGGTGGCGCCGCTGGGCGCCGCGAGCAATGCTTCGTTGAGTGGCTGCGACTTCGTCGCGGCGGACACGACACACGGGAACACCAGCGCGAGTAACAACGCCATGCGGATCGTGTGCCGTGTCATTTCACATGCTCCCTGTCCACTGGTCGCCGTCGGAATCACCAAGGCACATGTGCCAGCGCTCGAGATCTTTCACCCAGTCGGCAGGCATGACCTGTTGCCAGTTTGCAATCACCCATGCGTTGCGCGAGCCACCGGCCACGAACCCCAGCTTCTGGAGCGCGTTGACGGCAAAGGCCTGCGTCGAGATGGCGGCCACGGCGTCGATGCCCGCGTCGGACACATCGATCAAAACGCGGGAAACCATCTCTTCGAGAGTGCGCGCGTCGCCGCGCGCCACCAGAAAATCGGCAATGACAGCGCGGCTCTCCGCGTAGCCCGCCGGCGCAGGACGCCAGATCATGTAGCCCGCGGGCTTGTCGCCCCGGGTGGCCACAATGACGCGGTAGTCGAGAACGGGGTGCTCCGCATACTTCCAATTAACGTAGGCGGCATCGCGCACGCGAGTGACATCGTAGGTCTTCGCCAGCTCGAGCCACCCGGCGTCCAGCGCGGGATCCATCCGCTCCACCACCGAGAGCGTATTGCGCGCGTCACCCAGCGTTTTTCTGGCCCGCGCCAGCGCCTGCATGCGCTTGACGCCCAGTCCGGCCCGCCCCACCGCCGCCTTGATCGGCGAGAAGCCGCGGCGCGACGTGAACGAAGCCGGGTCGAGCACGGCCGTGTACGTGACCAACTCCGTCACGTCGTCGAATCCCATGCTCTGATGAATCTTCCAGCACGCGCCCGTCATCCACATGCCGCCCGGATAGAAATCGCCGAGCTCGCGCGCGTATCCGACGATCACCTTGCCCAGTCCGCCGCCGCGATACTCGGGGTCGACCAGGAGATCGTGCGTGTATCGCGACGCAATGCGCTTTCCGCCCACGAGAAAATCGACGGGCATGTGCCCGAGAGTTCCGGCCACGACGTCGCCATCCATCAGCACGTGGCGCAGCGGCGTGCGCTCGCGGCCCGGCATGCGCTCGTGGTAGGTGTCAATGACACGCTGGCGGCGCGCGCACACATCGGCGCCCAGCACCTTCTCGGTGAAGCGTTTGAGCGCCGGCTCATGGTGCTCGCGATCGTAGGCGACCACAGGAAGCGTCTTGACGCTCATGGTTGCAGCGCCGCCTGCGGCCGCGCAGCGGCGTGATGGGCCGCCGGACGCGCGCCGGGACGATTGAGCAGGGCGCGCAACGCACCGGGCAGGCCGCTGAGCTCGGCGGCAAACTCGGCCACCGTGACGCCGTTGTGCGTCAGGGTGCAGCGCGGTATTGCGTAGCAGTCGTCGATGCGCGACACGCGTCGCTTGATGGTGGTGAAGGCACAGCGATACCCGGCGTCGATGACGCGCGCGCGAGTTTCGTCGTTGAAATCGCCGGGACCACCGTTGGGGTAGGCGAATTCATCGCAAATGCTGCCGGTGATCGACTCAATCATTTGTTTCGACTGCACAAGCTCGCGTGTCTGTTCCTCCGGCGTCAGGCGCGCCAGAATGGGATGACTGCACGTATGCGCGCCGACGGTCACGCCGATCCCGCGCAGGAGGCGCATCTCATCGGGGTCGATGGGGCGAAATCCGTCCCATGCCGACGCGAGTTGCGCGTCGTCGACCTGCAGTCGCTCGATAATTCCGCCGAGAAGCGAGAGCCGGTCTTGCTGGGAGAGGGACTTGCACAGTGCGTTGAGGTGCGCGTTGGCGCGCAGCTTTGCATCGCGTGTCGTGAGATCATGTATCTGCCGCGTGCCATGCACCTCGAGCTCGAGACGCGTTGCGCGCGTCAACGCGATGGCACTCACCAATCGATCGGGCCACAGCATCTGCTGCTTGAATACAAAATCCGTGGTGACGAACAACGTGGCGGGAATACCGTACCGCTTGAGGGCGGGCCCGGCCTCGGTCAGCACGTTGCGAAAACCATCGTCGAAGGTGACGGCAACCGCGCGCTCCGGGACGGTCTCCTTCCCTTCCAGCCAGTCGACGACGCGCGTCAGCGCGACGGGATGATAGTGCTGGGCCACGTGCCCCATCAGCCGCTCGAACAGCGGCCGGTGCAGGTGCAGCCCCTCTTCGTTGCAGATGGTGCCGGAAGCATCCGAGGTAACGCCGTGAAAGGTAAGAATGACCGGCCGGTTCCGGTGCAGAGCAGCGGAAACACGGTTTACACCGAGGATTTCGGTCATGGAGTACAAGCTTTGCTTCACGCGCGGGTCTCCGCTACAGGGGCGGTGCGGGGCGGGAATCGGCCCGGATATCCTCAATTAGAACACACCGGGAAGGTGTGTTACAATATTGATTCTTATGGCAGTTAGCATTCCCCCGCGATGAAAGTCTGCGTTGTCTCTCTAAACCTCGCCGCCTACTTCGATACCACGCCGCGCTCCAGGTACGGCGGGGCCGAGGTGCAGGCTGCCTTTGTGGCGCGCGCGCTGCGCGAACAGGGCGTTGACGTCTCCCTGGTGGTGGCGGACCTGCCCGACGGTGTGGCCGTGCCCTACCCCGTCGAAAGCGCATTTCACAGCGCTGAAGGCCTGCCGGGTCTGCGCTTCTTTCATCCCCGCATGACCGGCATCAACGATGCACTCGCGCGCGCCGATGCCGACGTCTACTACCAGCGCAACGCCGGCATGCTGACCGGCCTCGTGGCCCACTACGCGCGCCAGCACGGGCGCCGGTTCGTCTACGGCGCGGGCAGCGACACCGACTTTTCATTTCGCGACGTGCTCATCGACGGACTACGCGACAAGACCATGTTCATGTACGGGCTGCGGCGCGCGAACGGCGTGGTCGTGCAGAACAACGCGCAACTCGAGGTGGCGCAGCGATCGTTGCGCGCGCCGGTGGTGGCGATTTCCAACGGCGTGCTGCCGGTGGAGAATGCGCAGGCAGACATCAATGGTCCCATTCTGTGGGCGGGCGGGTTGAGGCCGGTCAAGCGCCCCGAACTGTTCATCGAGCTCGCCCGCCGCTTCCCGCATCGCCAGTTCGTAATCGTGGGTGGCAGCACGACGACAGAAGTGGCGCACGCAACCGCCGTCGAGCAGGAAGCGCGCACGGTGCCGAACATGCGGCTCACGGGCTGGCTCCCCAACTCGGACGTGATTCGGGAGATCGCTCGTGCCGCGGTGGTGGTGAACACGTCGGTGGTCGAGGGCTTTCCGAATGTATACCTCGAGGCCTGGAACCACGGCGTTCCGGTGGTGTCTTTCAACGATGTCAACGGACTACTGGCGAATGGGAAGCTCGGCGCGTTGTGCACCGATCTGGACGACATGGAGAGGAAGCTGCGGACGTTGATCGAGGACCCGGACGCCATGCGCGCAGCGGGTGAACGCGCGCAGCGCGTCATTCACGAAAGATTCTCGCCCGCGGTTCTGGGGCCGAAATACGTGAGTTTTCTGGAGAGCCTGCGCGCGCAGTCCTAGGGGGTATTCGCACTGGCGAGCAGGTAGTCCACGAAGGATTCCGCGAAGGCCCGGTGCCCCTCGGGCGTGAAATGATTGTGGTACATCTTCTGACCTGCGTCTTCGCGCTTCACGAACAGCGCCGTGGGCTCCACCAGCGGGATTTCTCGCGTTGTGCAGTACGCCTCGAGTCGCGTTGCCCACGTGTCCTGCTGTGCAAACGGAATCCGCAGTACCTCTTCCCCACGCGGCACGTGCATGATGACAAACTTGCGTTGGGCGTGTTCCACGTCGCGGCGCCACTTGTCCATCACCCGCTCCTGCAGGTCCCATCCTTCTGGAACTAGTTCCGGCGGCCACGCCGAAGGCGCCATGGGCGCGAAGCCGACCGCACCCGCCGCGCCGTTGCGGTCCGCCTGCGTGACCGTGCGCTTGGCGCCGTATGACTTGAGCAGCTTGAGCCGCCCTTCGATCGTGCTCACCACCAGCGAGTTGGACTTGATGCGCTGCATGCCCCGGTGCCACCACGAGGCCTTGTACGCCTGCGCTCTGATCTCGGAGTCATCCACCGTGAAGGAGTCGCCGGCAGCGATTGGATATGGAATCAGCCCCGGTCCCTTGAGCTGACGGATCTGATCCGCGGGATCGTTTTCCACGAAGACATAAACGACGTAGTCCAGGTCGAGCTTATTCATCCAGTTCATGCACTCGCGATAGGACTGGAGAGCACCGCGACCCGAGATTCCAAACGCGATCGTTTCCACCGCGTTGATGGTCTTTCCGTCGTGAGTTTTCAGCTTCGCGAGCTCGCTGGTCCGCAGGTCGAGGTCGTCTTCAACCAGTCTGAAAAAAGTGGTTTCGATGGGAACCTGCAGCGCTTCCACGTACGAATCACCGAAGAACCCGATGCGCAGCGTTCCCGGCGCTTTGGCGACGCTGTGCCCGACGTCGACGAATCCCCACGCGTTCACGCTGCGCCGGATGAGAACGCCGTCGTCCCCGCGAAACGTGACCGTGCTGTTGGGGTAGTACTTGCCACCCGTGACGGCGTCGTAATAGTAGTTGTGAAAGATGATACCGGGGATCGGAAACAGCCGCAGCGCGATCTCGGCAAGAATGAGCGCGATGACGCCGGAAATTGCGAGCATCGCCGTGAACAGCGCGAAGCGCTTTGCGCGCGGAGTCCGCGCGCGCCGGGGGAGTTCTCTCTTCGAAGCGGTGCTCATCGCTCGGTTCCATTATAGGGTGCTCCGGCTATGCTATGATAGAAGAACCCCCGGGCTCCCATAAACGCCAACGCGGGAGTTGTCGCATGCTTCACACCACACGCGTCTTGATTGTTTTCGTTCTACTCGTGACCCTTGCCGGTTGCGCCCGGAATGATTCGTCGCCGACTTCGAGCGCATCACACCGGGCGCTATTCGGCGGGCCCTCCTGGCAGACCATGAACAGCGGCACCCGCGAGCTCTTGTGGAGTGTCTGGAGCGCGAAGGACGAAGTCATCGCGGTGGGCACCAGCGGCACCGCCGACCATCTGCGTAATGCCACGTGGAACACGAAAACCAGCGGCACCGACGGTAGTCTGTGCGATGTGTGGATGAACACCGACGGCAGCGCCCTGGCTGTCGGCGTGGGCGGCGTGATCCTTCGTTACGACGGAAACGCGTGGAGTGCGATGAACAGTCACACGTCCAACGACCTCTTCGACGTGTTCGGATTCCAGAACGGGCGTGCGTTTGCTGTCGGCCTCAACGGAACCGTGCTGGCGCTGAACGGCAGCACGTGGAGCCCTGTCGACGTGGGCCCCGCCGTGAACTACTTTGGAGTATGGGGCTCGTCGCCGGATTCGATCTACGCGGTCGGCGTGGGCGGCACCATCGTGCGCTCCGACGGCGGCGACTGGACTTTCATGGATTCACCCACCCCGAACAATCTCTCCAGCGTGTTCGGCTTCTCGAGTCGCAATGTGTATGCGGTCGGCGACGGCGGTACGATTGTTCATTTCGACGGCTCTTCCTGGACCACGATGAATTCCGGCAGCAGCGTGAACCTGTACGATGTGCACGGCCTCACATCTTCCAGCATCTGGACGGCGGGCGCCAACGGGACGATCCTGCACTACAACGGGGCGGCGTGGAATCCCTCCTCGAGCGGAACCACCCAGGATCTGTACGGCGTCTTCGCGCGGCGCGCCGACAGCGTGTACGCCGTTGGCGATGCCGGGACCATTCTGCACTACGCTCCCTGATCAACACCGGGCGACAAACAAGAATGGCTCGCGAGACGTCCGCATCTCGCGAGCCATTTTCATTGCGGGTAACCCCACGAAGTCTACCGGATGACGACCAGTTTGCGCGTGATCAACTCGCCGTGCGCGGCGCGCATGCGCACGAAATACACACCGGCCGGAAGCTTCGAAGCGCTGAACAGCTCGGCGCCCGGACCCGCCGCCGCCTGCGCGACCGTGCGTGAGAGGACGCGACGCCCGGCCACGTCGTAAACGGCGAGATCGATCTTCCCCGCTTCGCCTGCCACATACTGCACCTGAAAAGCGCCCGTGGCCGGATTCGGATACACGCTCACAATGTCAGTCCGGATTGCCAGCGGGCCGGCGTCGGTGCCGATCGGGTCGCACGGCCCGTTGGGGATGGGATCCGCGCGCAGGATGGCCTTGTTGGGATCGACGTCAAACCCTGTAACTGGATTGGGAACGAAGAACACGAAGGTCTGGTCACGTTGATCATTCAGCACCACCTGACTCACGTCACCGCCGGTGGTGTGAATGACAATGGGAACCGGCATCACGAACACGTTGACGTTGGACGTCGGCAGGGCCTGGATCTGGTGCAATGTGACCTGCACACGATAGTCGCCGTTGCCCGTCGGGACCCACTGCATGCACTTGGTGTAGCTCGGATACCCGGTCCCATTCTCGACCCACTGTGAGAAAAACGTGTCCCAATCCGAGCCCGTGACCGTCTCCACCACGCGTTTGAAATCGCTCGTTCGCGCGCAGTTGTACTGCAGCGCCGGATCTGTCGCATATGACTTCATGATGTTCTTGAACACATTGTCGCCCACGATGCTGCGCAGCATGTGCAGCACCATCCCGCCCTTGTTGTAGACGCGCGAGGACGCGAACATGTTGGCCACGTCGGTGGTGTCCTGCAACACGATGGTTCCGGTGGCGGTCAGGGCACTGTTATAAGTGCTGGCGAAATTCGCCTCGTATGTCCCGGGATAGGCGACCGGCCTCTGCTGGAAATAGAGCAGCGCCGAATAGGTCGCGAATCCTTCGTTGAGCCACAGATGCGGCCACGTCTTCGTCGTCACTTTGTCGCCGTACCATTGGTGCCCGAGCTCGTGACTCACCAGCGAGGCCGAAGAACCGTTGAGCGACGTCATAGTCTGGTGTTCCATGCCGCCGCTGAACGTGCACTCGGAGTGGCCGTACTTTTCGTTCGCGAACCCGTAGGGCCCGTACCATTCCTCGAAAACGCTGATCATGTCGGCCGAGTTGCTCCACCCCGATGGAAGCGCGTCGCTGCCGTCGTTGTACACGAGGTGGTCCATCATCATGGTGAGCGGGCCGTACAGGATCGCGAGCGCTGGAGACCGGGTGTACGTGCCCGTGTGGCGAGTGTAGTCGCCGATGGCGACCGAGATCAGATAGTTGGAAATCCGGTAGTGCGTGACCCAGTCGTAAACCTTGTTGGGACCGACCGTGGTTTCGCTGACAAGCAACCCGTTCGAACCCACGCGATAGGCGGCAGGCACGGTGACGGTGACCCGCGATGAATCCGCTTTGTCGGACGGATGATCCTTGCACGGAAACCATTCGCGCGCGCCATACGGCTCAGAGAGGCTCCATGCGAAGCGATCACCGGCTCGGGTTCCGAACACGAAATATCCGAACCCACCCTGCTGCGGCGCGCCATGGTAGGTAATATCAACTTTGACCGTGCCACCCACAGCGACCGGCGCCGGCAGCGTGATGTTCAAAATGGCGCCGGGATGCGTGGTCGAGCACGGCGTGCCATCGGCCAGCTGCACCGCATCCACGATCATGGTGCTCTGCAGATCCAGCACGAGCGTCGACATGGTCGAGCCGACGACGGTTCCTTCCACACGAACGACGCCGGATAGCGTGTTCGTCGTCATAGGAAAGGTGAGGCTCAGGTGATAGTAGGTGATGTCGATGTTGGTGCTGGCGGACGACAGCTGCGGATGATGCGGTGCCGCCGCAAGCGCCATCTTGGCCGCGGAGCATTCTTTGGCTCCATCGCCGATCAGCAACTCGGGATCAACCGCTCCGGGGGGCGCGGTCTGAGTCCCGGGGGCTCCCGAGGCTCCCTCTACTCCCAGGCAAACAAACAAGATCCCAACTGTAAGAATAAGCGCGCGGTGTAGACGAAGCATGTGTCGGACTCCCCGGTTAGGTGTATCACATTATAATAGGAAGGGCGTCCGTACGGCAACGTCGGTGCGTTTGACAGTCTCCCGGCGCGTGCCGATATTCGAGAGCTTCAACCAGACAGGTGTTCATCATGGCCAACACGGCAGTTTCCACGGCTCTTGCTGCAGCAGTCTTCGCGGGTGGTTGTTTCTGGTGTGTCGAGGCGGTCTTCGAAGAGCTCGACGGCGTCCAGGATGCCGTCTCCGGCTATGCCGGAGGTTCGGCCGAAACCGCCAATTACGAGGCGGTTTGTTCCGGCACCACCGGTCATGCCGAGTCTGTGAAGATTCTCTACGATCCCAAGAAGATCACGTTCCGCAAGCTGCTCGAGGTCCACTTCGCGACGCATGATCCGACATCACTCAACCGCCAGGGTAACGACGTCGGCACCCAGTATCGCAGCACGATCTTCTACGCCAACGAAGAGGAAAAGAAGGTTGCGCAGGACTACATCGACGAGTTGACGAAGAAGCATGCGTACAACAAGCCCATCGTCACCACGCTCGAGCCGCTCAAGGGCTTCTACCCGGCGGAGACGTACCATCAGAACTACGTGTGCAACAACCCGAACCAGGGTTACGTGCGCGCGGTGGCGCTGCCCAAGGTGGACAAGGTGCGTCACAAGTTCGCGGATGACCTGAAGGAAAAGTCACCGTTGGAAAAGTAGCGAATCCGGCTGCCGGACTTGCTCACAGTGCGCGAAGCCCGCGTCTCGACAGGGGCGCGGGCTTTCCTGTAACATGGCGTTTCGCGACGGCGCCCGCCGTCGCCATACCAAGGAGCAATTTCATGGCAACTTACACATGCGACAAGTGCGGCATGAGCGTGGACATCACCTGCGCCAAGTGCGGCGAAGAGCTCGTGGCCGACTCGATCACCAAGGCCGACGGAATGAAGGTCCAGGTTTCCAAGTGCCCGGAGGGCCACGGCAAGATCAAGTCGCCGATGTGCTGCGGCCAGGACATGACCTGCGAAGTCTGATCCGGCGCACGCGATGCGAATGCCCCTCCACACGCGCGTCCTGATCGGCGCGCTTGCCGGTGCCGCTGCCGGCGCGCTTGCCTTTGCTTTCTTCCGGGATTCACCCGGTCTCGATGCGTTCATAAAATACGCCGCCCAACCCGTGGGCCAGGTCTTCCTGCGCCTGCTCTTCATGCTCGTCGTTCCGCTCCTGTTCTCGGCGCTGGCGCTGGGCGTGGCGGGGCTGGGCGACGTGGGCGCGCTGGGCCGCATCGGTGTGCGCACGCTGCTCTACACCATCTGTGTTTCGACCATAGCGGTGCTGCTCGGCATCGCACTCGTCAACATCATCGGACCCGGGCGCGGCATCGACCCCGAACTGCGCGCGCGGCTGCTCGCTGAAACGGCCAATCGCGCCTCGGCGATTACGGCCGCGAAAACGTCCGCCACCGGGGTGAACCTGTTCGTGCAGATCATCCCCGATAATCCGCTCAAGGCCGCCGCCAACGGCGACATGCTGGGCTGGATGTTCTTCTCGCTCATGATCGGTGTGGGACTGTGTCTCACGCGCACGCCGGCAGCGCAGAAGTTCCAGGACGCGCTGGAAGGCCTGTACGAAGTGAGCATGAAGCTGATCGATATTGTGATCCGGTTTTCGCCCATCGGCGTGGCCGCGCTGCTCTTCACGCTCACGTCCACACTCGGCTACCAGATCCTGGCCCAGCTCGGGCGTTATGTGTTCGTGGTGGTGCTGGCGCTGGCCATTCATCAGTTCGTTGTTTACTCGCTGATGCTCGCGACACTGGGCCGCATGTCGCCGTGGAAGTTTTTCAAAGGCGTCGAGGAGGCCATGCTGGTTGCGTTCTCAACGGCGTCGTCGAACGCGACACTGCCCACGGCTTTGAAAGTCGCCGAAGAGAATCTGAAGCTTCCGTCACAGGTGAGCCGTTTTGTACTGACCATCGGCTCTACTGCCAACCAAAACGGCACTGCGCTCTTCGAGGGCGTAACGGTACTGTTTCTGGCGCAGTTCTACGACATTCCCCTCACGTTCGCGCAGCAGCTCATGGTGGTTTCCATTTGCGTGTTGGGCGGCATCGGCACGGCCGGCGTTCCGGCCGGCTCGATTCCGGTCGTGGCCATGATCCTCGGAATGGTGGGCGTGCCGCTCGAGGGCCTCGGCCTCATTCTCGGGGTAGACCGCTTCCTCGACATGTGCCGCACCACACTCAATGTGACCGGCGACCTGGTGGCAGCGGTGGTGGTGTCGCGCGGGGAAAAGCCGGCGCCTTCGTGACGGGAGTCCGCGCTAGCCTGGTGCCGACAATGCCGGTCGGGAATGAACGGCATCTCACCAAGCGAATGAATGCACCGTGCAGACAAAAACGGCCCGCAAGCGCGGGCCGTTGAAATTGATTGGAAGCGCTGCGCGCGACGCGAGCCTTCAGCTCACGTCTCTCCGCGACTCCGCAAACTTCTGATTCATCTGCTCGGTCGCCTCGTGGATGACTTCTTCTGAATAATGCTTCCCATCGGCGGCCGCCTGACGGCGGACTTCTTCCTTCGTCACTCCGCCCCGGCGCGCGCGCCAATCCATGTCGTCGGCGTAGGCCTGTTCGAACTTCGCTTTGAAGTTCTCCGCCGTCCAGTCGTCATAAGGCCCTTCGGGCTTTCGTGACTTGGCCAGCTCGAACAACGCCGGAATTGCCAGCGTCTTGTCGTAGTGCTTCTCCTGTCCGTCGCGGTGGTCGAGCGCACCCCCGGTCGGCGCGTTGGTCGCGGTGAAACTGTTCCCGGAAGTGCTCTTGCACACCATGTCCACGAAGCAGCCCACGATGGGATGGTGATAGACGACGGCACAAATGTGCTCTTGAGGATTGGAGAATGCGGTCGCAATGACATTGAGCGGGTCGATGCGATATGTGCCGATGCGCTTCAGGCCGCACTGATCGAGGTCGTGTTTGCGCGCGATCAGATCCTTGGCGTGCTGCCCCCCCGCCGTGGCTGCAAACAGCTGAATACGCGGTGGCGCGTTGAACTTTGGCGCTTTCTTTTTCAGCGCGCGGACGACCAGCGAGAGGATAAAGAGGCCGGCAATGTAAACGATCGCATTCATGGTGAACCCCTCCAGGGGAAGATTCACCATGAAAAGAGCAGAATGTATGCCAGCAGATTAACTGTTCAGGGAGCCGTCAGGCGGGCAAATCTTGCATCGCTGCGAATATTGTCCCACTCGGGCTCGATGCGCGCGCGGCCCAGCACAAAGGCTGCGGGACCCTGCAGGGCGCTTTGCAGCAGTTCCAGCGCTGCGTCGCTTTCGCCGCGCAAGGCATGGATGGCGCCTGCGTAATAGCGGGTCAGCGGCTCATCCGCCCCCAGCGCGCGCCGGCTTGCAAACGCATCAAGGCCGGCGGCAAACGCGGATTCCGCGCGGGAGGCGTCACCCAACGCCTGCCAGGCAGCCCCGAGCCGCATGTGGAGTTCGATGCGGATGCGCGAGCGCAGCGCGTGCTCGAGCCGCTCGGTGAACGCAAGCTCGCTGGCCAATGCGTCCGCGGATTCGCGGAACTTCTTTTTCAGAAACAGCACGTGCCCGAGGCGCATGTACGCCCCCACCACGTGAACGCCCTGCTGGCCGGAAAGAAAGCCCTCCTGCAGCTGAATGGCACGCCGTGCTGCTTTTTCGGCACCCTCCAACTCGCGCGTAAGCGCGAGTGCATGTGACAACTGGAGCCAGTACCATCCGGCCTGCGGATCACGTTCCACCGCGCGACGGTAGAAAGCTGCTGCGGTTGCAAAATCGGCGCGGCCGATCAAATACACACGTCCCATACCGCCCAGCACACGCGGGTCCTCAGGATTCGAGGCGAGCGCCCGCTCCAGGCATTCCATTGCTTCGTCCGCGCGCCCCAGTGCAAGGTACGTGATACCGAGCTCGCGCCACGCGCGCCCCGAATCCGGGCGTACGTCGAGCACGCGGCGCAACGTCACCCGCGCTTTCTCCAGCACGTCGTTGGAAGCGAGGTACTCGCCCTTCTGCTCGTACGCGGCTCCGAGCTCGATCTGGGCGCGCGCATAGTGGGGATCGAGCGCCAGCGCCCGTTCAAAAAGCAGAATGGCGCGCTCCATCGCTTCATAGCTGTCGGCGCGCATGTTGAGCAGTCCCTTGGACAGCGCCTCGTAGGCCGCCACCACCTGCGTCTCCGCACCGTCGCGTGTCTGCATGGCGGTGACGCGCAATGCTTCGGTCAGCTCGGCCACAATGCGATCCTGCAACTCGAAGATGCGGTCCAGATTGCCGTCATTCTTCAGTACGCGCACCACGCGTTCTCCCGGCACATCGAGCACGCGCGCCGTGATGCGCACCTGCTCACCCAGGCGCTGAAAAGCGCCCGAAACCACCCACCGTGCCCCCAGCATGCGTCCGAGTTGCGTCGCATCCTCCACCGCGAGCTCGCCCGATTCGACGCCGAGCCTGCGCAGGTTCTCGCGCAGGCGTTCGCGTCCCCATACGTCAAAGCCTTCCACTTCCTGGAGCGCCGCCGTCACCGTCTCGGCGAGACCGGTGCCCAGCCATTCGTCCTGTCCGTTACCGGTCAGATTGGCGAAGCCTGTAATCGCCACCCGTTCTCCCCCATCCCCGGAGGGCGCGGCAAACACGCCGCTGCGCAGGCGATTCATCAGAGTCGACACGTCGTGAAGATTCTTCAATCGTTCGTCGCGGGAACGCGCCAGCATGCGCTGGACCAGCCGCTCCATTTCTGGAAAGCGCGGGTCGGAGAATCGAACCGGCAGCGGCGGCGGATCACGGTGCAGAATCGAATCCGCCACCTGCACCAGATTGTTGCCGTCAAAAGGACGGCGGCCAGCGAGCATTTCGTAAAGAACGACACCGAGCGAAAATACGTCCGAGCGGGCGTCGAGCGGATGCCCGAGCGCCTGCTCGGGTGACATATAGTAGAGCGTCCCCGCAAAACCGGCCGGGTGGTCGTCGGCGCGCGTCCATGTTCTCGCATCGGGCGCCACCACCGGTTGCAGTCGCGCGAGACCGAAGTCGAGAATCTTGACACGCCCCTGCGCCACCATAAGATTGGTGGGCTTGATGTCGCGGTGCACCACGCCGCGCTCGTGCGCACTCGCCAGACCGTCCGCCGCCTGCGCGCCGATGTCGAGAATCTCGTCGAAAGAAAGCGCCGACGTAGCGATCAGGTCCGCCAGCGTGCGACCGGGCACGTACTCCATCGCCAGCAGGTACACACGCCCTTCGGGCAGGTCGCATACTTCGACATCGTAGATAACCGCGATGTTGGGATGGTTGAGAACCGAGGCCGCGCGCGCTTCGTTGAACAGGCGCGCTTCGGCGGCGCCGTCTGCCTGCGAGCGCAGGAGCTTGAGTGCCACCTGGCGGTGCAGACGCACATCTTCCGCCAGGTAGACCTCTCCCATTCCACCCTGACCGAGGCGCTCGATGATGCGGTAGTGAGAGATGGTGGTGCCGATCATGCTGTCATGATATGACGCACGTGACCGCTACCGCAACGACGTCGGGAGTGTTAGGTTAGTCGGCGGCATAGCAAGGAGGCCAACATGCCAAAGAAATGGTTGTTTCCACTTCTATTGCTCACACTTGCGTGCGGGTCTTCGGGGCTCGATCGCGCCGAGATCAGCAAACAGGCGACACTCGACGCCGACGGGGTGCAGCGCATCGACGTTGAAATGCACAGCTATTACTTCGAACCCAACAAGATCATCGTCAAGGCGGGAGCGCCGGTTGAGATCAAGCTGCACAACTGCTCGCACATCGTTCCACACAACTTCACGATTTCATCGGGAGATATCGTCGCCAGTGACGACAAATGGGGCTGGGGTACGGGCCACGTGCGCTTCACGCCCACCAAGCCCGGCGAGTATCATTTCTTCTGCAAGAAGGACAGTCACGAGAAGAAAGGCATGGCAGGCACGTTGGTCGTTGAAGAGTGACAGGGGTTCGCTCAGCGCTCAACCTTCGTATTTCTGGTCGCGCGTTTTCATCCGAGAGCGCCGTGATGGGAGTCTGGACCTGGATGCGGGTGTCCTGATCCGGTCGCGACGTGATGGTCAGGGTTCCTTCGACCGGGAAGGCAGTCGGTGTTGACACACACGGCCGGCAAGTTCACTGCGTCTTCCGCAACGGAGAGGCTGCTGGTTCAGATGGGTGCGCCGTTCCTTTGGTTTGTGCTTTACTTCCACTGGCAACGCGCTTCCTAAACGGAAACGCCAGACGGGCCAACGCGAGCGGTGAAGCCGCCTCCAACCGGGAGATGTCACCCTTTGCGAACGCATCCCGTCGCCGGTGGTCGGAAATATCAATGGAACATCCTGA
The DNA here is from genome assembly GCA_964621155.1 of uncultured bacterium. Taxonomy (GTDB): domain Bacteria; phylum Krumholzibacteriota; class Krumholzibacteriia; order WVZY01; family JAKEHA01; genus JAKEHA01. Next base: position 50,643 of record CAZULB010000002.1, read on the forward strand.
TTGCCTGCCCGGCAATCATGGGTAGGAAACACCGTTTGCACCCTGCTTTCCGGCGGGCATGCACCAGGGAATACATGTCACTCATCAGGAAACTCGTGGTGTTGGTTGGGGTTGTTGCATTGGCCTTCGTGGCGCCCATGACAGATGCCGGAGCGGAGTCTCCGTACGAACTCAATCGTTCGCAGGAATGGTTTTGGATGGGGCTGGGGTTGTCCCTGTGCGCCGGCGGCCTCTATGCAGCGAGCAACGTGCCGCCGCTCACCCCGACCGAGATTCAGGCCCTCGATATTTCGAACATCAACTCCTTCGACCGCGGGACGATGCAGCCGTTTCGCGATGACCACGCCGGCGATGCGCTTGCGTTCGGTTCATTCCTGCTGCCGTTCACTTTTCTCGCCCGCGATGACATGCGTGATGATGCCGGAACCCTCGGAGCGATGTGGTTGGAAGCGGCCGTGTGGAGCGAAGGGCTGGTGGCGGTCACGAAGAGTATCGCGAGGCGCACGCGGCCATATGCGTATGATCCCGGCGCGCCCGACTATCTCAAGAGCCAGACCGAAGCGCGTCTCTCGTTCTATTCCGCGCACACCACCGGGGCGGCGATGAACTGCGTCTTCATGGCCAAAGTCTTTTCGGACTACTCATCGAACCGCAACGCGGAAATCGCCATGTGGAGCGGGGCCATTCTGTACCCGGCTCTGGTTGGGTACTTCCGTGTCGATTCCGGCCATCACTTCACCACCGACGCCATACTCGGTCTCGTGGTCGGCGGCGCCGTTGGTTACCTCGTTCCCGCGCTTCATCAACGCGATACCGGTCCTTCGGTTGCGCCGGCATCGAACAACGGAGGCTTTGGCTTCAGCGCGACGTTTTCGTTCTAGTCACCGGTTGCGCGCGTGGAAGCCGTGCTACACTCCCGCCGTGAGAAGCGCCTTCTGGAAGATGCTTCCGGTGTTGCTGGTCGGCCTCGTCCCCGGAGTGACTGCCCTCGCGCAGCCCGTCGCCGGCCAGGGCTACTTCTACCGCAGTCTGCCCTACGGATCCGACGCGTCGTTCCATCCCGTGAGCGAAGTGATCAACGGCGCTTTCGGAATCATGCAGATATCGACCAACTGGGCGCCCCTCGACCAGATCGACTGGAAGCAGGGCCTCGCCATCACATGGCGCAGCATCACGCACGCCGAGAGCACCATCGACGCCTACGGGCGCGCGGATTTCATCCACGACAATATTGTTCCCGACCGCGTCGGTTGGAACAATCTCCAGTACGTTCCCAACTACTGCCTGCATCTCGTCGGCGGCGGGGCGCGCCATCGCGCGTTCACCGAATGGTATGACGCGCACAGCTATCCGGCGCCGTGGGCCTGGGCGTGGGGAACGACCATCGCGCACGCGTTTGCCGTGGAAGCCGTCGAACATTACAACGAGACGGTGCCGACGGTGGATCCGGTGGCGGACATGCTGCTGTTCGATCCCGCCGGCGCACTGCTTTTCACCAGCGACCACGTGGCCCGCTTCTTCTCTCAAACATTGCACATGGGCATCTGGTCGGGGCAACCCGCGTACAACCCGGTCGCCAACACGTTCGAGAATGCCGGAGAAAACTACGGGCTGCATTATTTCTTCGGTCAGCATCGGGTCGGTCTGTTTTCGTACTGGGGCATGAGCCATCTCTTCGGCGTCACGGTGCGCAGCGACGGTGCCTTCGACTGGTCGGTGGGTGTGGGAGGCGCGGTCGACGAACTGCACGAGCGTGACCGCGGAGCACTCTTCCCCCGCGTCAAGCTGGATGCGGGCGCGTTCATACACAAGAACAGCTCCCTGCTCGCGTCCGTCCAGGTATCGCAGTCGTGGTCGCAGCCGTTCCGGCTCACGATGTATCCGGGCATGTTCAGCGTGGGCAGCCTGACGCCGGGCTTCTACACCGGCGTGCGCGGCAACGATGTCATCCTCGGCGTGAGCTTTTCTCGCCTTCCAGTCGGCCTCGCAATTTCGAACTAGTCTCCTCCAGGATTCCCCGCAGAATTTCGGCCGCCAGCGCGTTCCCGCGCAGATTGGGGTGACTGTCTTTCTTGAAGTAGAGGGTTCCCCGGGCGGCGGCGGCGCGGAACTGATCCGCCGGATACACGAACTCGATCCCATGCGCCGCGCAGTACGCAGTGAGGCGGTGGTAGGGATATCCCATGTCGAGGCGCGACGGATCGGCATGCGTCCCCTTGATCACTTCCTCACGCCAGGCGTTGTCGATTTCCAGCTTGAGTGGCATCGCAAAGACGATGAACCGCGCGGAATCCGCGCGGCAGTCGGCTGCAAAGCGTGAAAGCAACGCCTCCGTCACTCTCCAGGCCGCCTCGGTCGCATCGTCGGGCGGACTCTCATACGCCGACCAGTGCGACAGGTCTCGATAGGATTCGAAACCGTGGAGCTGCTGTGACGTCTCCTCGTGTACCTGGCGCTGGTATGCACGGCGCATCAACCGGCGCCTGGCAAACACCAGGAACCGGCTTCTGTGCGCCACGGACCTGAGGCGAGACTCGAGGCTGGGAGGAGGCAAGGGCGCGGGTGGAATCATGACCAGTGCATGGCCCGCCAGCTGGAAACGCGGCTTGGTGCCACCTTCGAGCAGCGCACCACCCAGCGCATTGTTGACGATATCGTTGCCCACCGTGAAGCTGAGCACAACCACGTCGGGCCGGAGCCGGCGCAGGCGGTGCTCGTAGAAGAGCATCTCCTGGTCGTTCCCCCAGCCGGGGACACCCGCGTTGATCACCTCGACGTCGTCGCCGAGTTTGTGACCAAGGAGATCGGAGAAACGCTCTCCCACGTCCACCCCGGTGCCGAATGCAATCGAATCGCCCACGATCAGAATGCGCCTGCGCCCGGGGGTCCGGGCCACGGCGACTTCCCGTTCGCGCAGCCCCAGCGAGTCGATATCGATGTGGTTGTGAATCCCGCGCTCGGTGACATCGGTGGTGACCGATGCTCCGGGAATGAGGCTCCAGCCGAGGAGTGGATCGTAGCGAATGAAGCTGCGGACAATCGACGGGTGGTAGACGAGGCGCAGTACCACCTCGGTGCTGATCAGGAGCGCCACCACGGTGGCGAACAGGATCGCGGCGTTGGTACGGCTATTTGTGGAAGAAAGACTTTTTTGGGCCGACAAGAGGACCACTTCCGCCCATGCCCCACCGCCATACTAGCACCCGAGGCACCCCTGTCAAGTTGGCCGCCCGGTCAAAACTCCCGATCTTTTTTGCTTCGGTTCTGCGCCGATTCCGTGTTTAATGCCTCTGCCCGGATCTTCCTGATCCCGACAAACCATCTTATGCCCAGTACCCAAGTTTCCGGCGTCGTCGAAGTCGTCAACGGCCGAGGCGGTTTTCTCCGCAACCCCGAGCGATCGTTTCAACCCGATCGCACTGACGTCTTTGTCCCGCAACAGACTATAAACCAGTTCGGCCTCGCCACCGGCGCCGTAGTGCGCGGTGAGAGCGAGAGCGCCAAGCAGGGCCCGCGGCTCGTCAACATCGAGAAGATCTGCGGGCTCACGCCGGAGGCGTACCGCAAGCGCGTACCCTTCGCCGACCTTCCCGCCATCAATCCGGACCGCCGCTTTCGCATCGGTGACGGCGGCAACGTGTCGATGCGCATCATCGACCTGTTTGCACCCATCGCTCGCGGCACGCGCGGATTGATCGTCTCGCCTCCCAAGGCGGGAAAGACACGCCTTCTGGAGGAGCTCACGGCGGCTATTCGCGCCGATGCGCCGAACGCCCGCATCGTGGTGCTCCTGATCGACGAGCGGCCGGAAGAAGTGACCCATTTTCGCCGCCAGGTGCCCGCCGAAGTGCTGGCCAGCTCGAGTGACCAGAGCGTCGACCAGCACGTGCGCATCGCCAACATGTGCATGGCGCAGGCGCGCTGCGAACTGGAGTGCGGCCATGACGTCGTCATCATGGTCGACAGCCTGACGCGCATGGGGCGAGCCTTCAACACCTATGGCTCGGGATCGGGCCGGACCATGACGGGCGGGCTGGATTCACGGGCGCTCGAGATTCCGCGCAAGTTCTTCGGAATGGCGCGCAACGTGGAAAACGGCGGCTCGATCACGGTGATTGCGTCGGCGCTGATCGAGACGGGGTCGCGCATGGACGACCTCATCTTCGAGGAGTTCAAGGGGACGGGAAACAGTGAGGTCGTGCTCGACCGTGCGCTCGCGGAAGCGCGCGTGTTCCCCGCCATCAACCTGCCCAAGACGGGAACGCGTCGCGACGAACTCCTCTACACCGCGGCGGAGATGAATGCGATCAACAAGCTGCGCCGGCGCGCGCTGGCGACCACGCCTTCCCAGGCGATCGAAGGACTGCTCAAGCTGCTCGAGAAGTATCCGACTAACGAGGACCTGCTGAAGGGCGTCGATTCGATGTAGCGGCGCGCCGAGAGGCGCGCTTGCGTGGTTTCCCAGGCTTCGCTTCCGCCACCAGAGCCTCCTTGCCGGCGGAGTTCAAACGTTTGATCTCGTGCTCGCGCCGGAGCGCCGCACCAAGATCTTCCACTTTTTCCAGGTAGACAAGTTCCACCGGAGCACGTGAGCGCGTGTAACGCGCGCCGGTTCCGTCGTTGTGTTGCGCCACGCGGCGCTCAGCATCGGTGGTAATGCCGGTATAGAGCGAGCGGTCGGAGCAACGCACCACGTACACGAACCACATGGTTCGCGATAGTACAGCGCGCATCAACCCATGGTCACGGCTTGAATGTGGCGGGACGAGGCTCGGGAGACGTTGCAAGGGCCGGGTCCATGAGCGCGCGCGGGTTGGTGATCGTGGCGTCCTCATCGAATGGACGGCTGGAAAGCCGCCGGGCGGCGGCTGGCAATTTCTGCCCGGTAGACCGAATGGCAGACACGCCGGGAAATCCGCGACAGTCGCGCGCAATCGCAATCGGACCCGCGGGGAGCGCGGGCACGCGTTCTGTCCGGCTCCGGCAGTGGGGGCGGCAAAAGCAATCGCCCGCGAAGTTTTCTCTCTTCGCGGGCGATTGCTCTGAATGCTTGCGCCGGTAAGCTACAGGCGGATGATCAGGCCTCCGCCAATATCGAGCTGCGACACACCCGTGCCAGTGATGCCCACGCCCGCACCGCCGGTTCCGACGGTGACGCCGCCCCATGCATCCGTGAATGTGATGGGCCAGTTGGCGTCGAGCATGATGCCGATCTTGGGCGAGGTGTACACCTTCACACCCAGGCCGAAAATCATGGAGAACTTCCATGAATCGCCGCCCTGAACCTGCACGTTGCCCGAGCTGAAGTCATCGACGGAGAAATGCGTCGCGCCCAGACTGACGGTTCCAAACGGCATGGCCTTGCCGCGATTGACGCCGGTCACACCGCCGATCTGGAAATACTCCACAGAGCCATCCGTCGTGAAGCGGTTGCCGATACCGCGCGCCTGGAGCTCTCCATCCTCGCGACGGTACATGAGACGGACCTGCGCCACCTTCATCGAGCCGGGCGGGCTCACGGTGTAGTCAAGCGCGCCGCCGTAATAAACATCGTCGCTGAAATCCAGCTCGCCGAGCTGGTTTCCGAAGTACACGTCCATCGCCATGGTCCAGGCGTAGCCGGCCATGCCGATGAGTTCGATGCGACTCTCGGGCTGTGAATACATGGTCGAGGTCTTGCGCATGGTATTCTGCGCCGACGCGACCGCCGCGCTGAGCATCAACAACGCGGCCATCGATAACAAAACGCGTTTCATTTAGGCACCTCCATGGCGCACAGCATAGACGAAACCACCGCTCATGACCAGCGAGTTGCGCAAAGACCAGCCACGCTCCGCCAGCCGGTCGTTGGCGTCAAGGCGGAGCACCGATATGCTACAATGAAGGCTCCGTGATTGAAGTCCGCTCGCGGTTCTTTCCCCTTCTTTTCGCGCTCGTACTTGTGCATGCGTGCGAAGACGAAACGCCCGCCGCATCACACTCGCTCCGTTGCGACGCGAACGCAGTTCCCGTATTGCTCGCCTCCAGGGCCGACGACGACGATGGCGACGGGCGCGTGCTCGACGAGGACTTTCCCAGGATCGACGACGAAGACGATGACATCGCTGACCACGCCTGGATTCGCGATCGCGCCGGCTTCTATCACCTCTACTTTCACAATGAGGGCCGGGGCGCGCCGTGGTTCATCGAGCACTACGTGACGGACGATCTCGCGTCGTTGTCCTATGTCGGCCGCGCGCTCGAGGCGCAGCCAAACGCGTGGGACGCCGGCGGCGCCTGGGCTCCCTACGTGCTCGAAGTGGCGGGCACGTACTACATGTTCTACACGGGCATCGAAAGTATCGAGCCCGGTGCGAAGCAGCGCATCGGGCTCGCTACCTCGAGCGACCTGCGCCATTGGACGCGCGCGCATGTGAACCGCTGCCCCGGCACCTCGGGCGATGGTTGCATCTACGAATGTAACCAGACCTGGACAACCTGGAGCGACGGTGGCAACCCATTCAATCAGCAGTGCCGGGACCAGTTTGTAATGCGCGACGATGAGCACGAGCGCTGGCTGATGTTCGCAACCGCGCGCAGCAGCAACGGCTACGGCGTGGTAACCGTGGCCTGGTCACAGGACTTGACGACCTGGAACGGCGCCGGATACATCAACGCCACCAGGCGTCTCAGCGGCGGCGTCGGCGCCCAGACCACGGGCGGCCAGTGCGAAAACCCGTTTGTCGTCGCGCACGCTGGAACCAACTACCTGCTCTTCACCGATTGGCAGGACCCCGAAGACAGCGTGAGTGTGGCCACACCGCGCACCATCGTTCAATACGCGACATCCACCACGCTTGCGATCGATGAGGATGGAAGCGAGGACTGGGTTTATCAGGGATACATCCCCGACCCGGGAGTCAATGCCATCGAGGTGTTTCTGTACAACGCCGACACGTCGATCATGTCGCAGAGCCTGTCCAATCCGCATACGGGCTACAAAAGGCCGATCCGCCGCATGCTGCGGCTCAAATGCATCGACTGGGGCCCGGGCGTTTCATTCAGCACCACCACTGTCGGCTACGAACGCGCGGAGCCGGCCACGCTGGTGGCGCCGGAAAGCAAGACGGGCGAGCGTGCATTCGCACACCCGCCCGCTCATTGAAGCGCGGTAAAAGAACCCGGCAAGCCACTAGCGGTAGAGCGACTTCACCTTTCCCCACGTCGACGGCTCGGTGGCCACACCGACTTCGAGCACGAACTCCACGTCATACGTTTCGACGAAGGGGCCCAGTTGCTGGACCAGCCAGCAGTAGGTACCCGGACCGAGTGCCGCCTGGGGCAGTGCGTTTGTCGTCACCTTGCGGTCACGGAAAAGCACCATGAGATCCTTGGTGACGTCTTCGCCACTGAGGTGAATGCCGCTCAGGAAGCTCGCGTTGGTGGCGCCACTGGGAATGAAACTCGTCGACCCGGCGTTGAACGACATGAAACCGAAATCATCCGGATCCCATGTGTGCAGCCAGAGGTGTGACAGGATCATCCCGGCCGGAATCGTGAAGGTGATGTAGTCGCGGTCGACTGCCGGACCGCCCGAAATGTTCCCGTTACAGGTGCCGGTAATCGTGTTGGATCCGTTGGCAAAAATGATGGGCGTGGGCGTCGCGGGATCCCCGGAGAGGTCTCCGTTGGTGCCTTCATCCCATGCGGTGGCACCCATCGCCGGAGCGGCAAGAAGTACGAGCAGCAATGCGGTAGCGAGGGTCTTCATGTGTACTCCCTGTCTGTCAGTTGTGCGACCCGAAGCAATTGTACCAAAAAAAGACGGGTGGGCGCCCGTGGCACCCACCCGTCCATGCGGAACAATACGGTGATTCCTACCGGTACAGGGACTTAATCAGACCCCACGTGGCATCGCTCGCGTTCAACGCGCCGTCTATCACAAATTCCACGGAATAACTCTGCAACTGGGGGCTGGTTTGCTGGATCATCCAGCAGTACGTGCCGGGGCCGAGGCTCGGGCTCGGCAGCGAATTCGTGGTCACGTTGCGCGTGTCGAAGAACGGCATGAGGTCGTGGCCCGCATCGGCGGAACTGATATGGATACCGCTGAGGAACAGGCCGTTGGTGCCTCCGCTCGGGATGAAGCTTGTCGAACCCGTGTTGAAGGCGCTGAACGCCAGATTGTCCGGCGAAAACGTGATCAGGTTGAGATGGCTCAGTGTCTGGCCGGGAGCAATTGTGAACGTGATGTAGTCGCGGTCCAGCGGATTACCGTTGATGGTGCCAACGATCTGGTTGGTGCCGACACCGAATGAAATCGAAGTTGGCGCCGCTTCACTCGAAGACAGGTCGCCGTTGATCCCTTCGTTCCATACAACAGCCGCTCCCGCGGGTACTGCCATGGCGGCCAGGAGCAATACGATTGCAATTGTCTTCATGCTGCTCTCCCGTTAAAAGGCAATGCCGGCGGCCGGGGGGTTTCCGGTGATTCTAGCACAGATAGGGCCGGTTTTGGCCCAACCCCATCTTGATCCGGGCGCCGGCCCATGCAATTGACCGTCGGCCGCGCGCCCATCCACCGCCGGCGGTCAACCGTATGGGCCCGCCGCGGGCGGCCCCACGCAACAGCGCCTACGCGTGTATCTTCTTGTACTTCAATCGGTGCGGCTGGTCGGCATCGTGGCCGAGACGCTTTCTCCGATCGTCCTCGTACTCCTGGTAATTGCCCTCGTACCAGCTCACTTTTCCATCTCCCTCGAACGCCATCGTGTGCGTGGCAATGCGGTTCAGGAACCAGCGGTCGTGGCTAATCTCGACCACGCACCCCGCAAACTCGAGTAGTGCATCTTCGAGCGCGCGCAGCGTGTTGACATCGAGATCGTTGGTGGGCTCGTCGAGCAGAAGCACGTTCCCGCCGCTCTTCAGGAGCTTGGCGAGGTGCAGCCGGTTGCGCTCTCCACCCGAGAGGTTGGCGATCTTCTTGTTCTGCTCCGGGCCCTTGAACATGAAGCTGGCAACGTAGGCGCGCGAATTGAGCTTGCGCTTGCCCACTTCGATGAACTCGTGTCCGTTGGAGATCTCGTCCCACACCGTCTTCTCGGGATCGAGTGTCTCTCTGAACTGATCGACGTGCGAGAGCTGCACGGTTTCGCCCACCTTGAGCTCGCCCGCATCCGGTTTTTCGCTGCCGGTGATCATGCGGAAGAGCGTGGTCTTGCCGGCGCCGTTGGGACCGATGATGCCGACGATACCGCCGCGCGGCAGTGAAAAATCAAACCCGTCGATCAGGAGATTCTCGCCAAAGCCCTTCTTGAGCCCCTTCGCTTCGACGACCAGGTCACCCAGGCGCGGTCCGGTGGGAATGATGATTTCCAGGCTGTCGCGCCGTTCATTCGCCTTCTCATTCAGCAGTTCTTCGAACTGGCGGAAGCGCGCCTTGCTCTTGGCCTGACGCGCGCGCGGCGACATGCGAATCCATTCCAGCTCATGCTGCAGGGTGCGCCGGCGCGCCGACTCCTGCTTTTCCTCCATCGCCAGGCGCTTTTCCTTCTGCTCCAGCCACGACGAGTAATTCCCTTCCCAGGGGATGCCCTTGCCGCGGTCGAGCTCGAGGATCCAGCCCGCCACGTTGTCGAGGAAGTAGCGGTCGTGGGTAACGGCGACCACGGTGCCGGGGAATTCCTTCAGGAAGCGCTC
>CAZULB010000002.1:60330-63512 GCA_964621155.1 uncultured bacterium
GGATTCGGCGTCGAGGTGGTTGGTGGGCTCGTCGAGCAGGAGCATGTCGGGCTTCTGCAGGAGAAGCCGGCACAGCGCGACGCGGCGGCGCTCACCGCCGGAAATCTTGGTGACGTCGGCATCACCGGGCGGACAGCGCAGCGCGTCCATGGCGATTTCAAGCGTGCGGTCCAGCTCCCACGCATTGGCGTGATCGATCTTGTCCTGGAGCTTTCCCTGCTCTTCGAGGAGCGCGTTCATCTCGTCGTCGCTCATCGGCTCGGCGAACTTCATGCTGACTTCCTCGAAGCGCTTGAGGAGTGCCCGCGTCTCCGCCACCGCCTCTTCGATATTGCCGAGAACGTCCTTCTTCGGGTCGAGGACGGGCTCCTGCGGGAGGTATCCAATTTTCAAGCCCGGGAGCGTCGTGCATTCGCCCTGAATCTCGGTGTCGACGCCGGCCATGATGCGCAGAAGCGAACTCTTGCCCGCGCCGTTGGCGCCCAGTACGCCGATCTTGGCGCCGGGCAGGAAGGCGAGCGTGATGTCGTCCAGGATCACGCGATCGGGCGGGACGACTTTTTTCAGTTTATAGAGCGTGCAAACGAACTGATGCGACATGGAGACTCCATCTTCGGGATATTGGGTATCCGCAACGTGCGGATGGCAGGCGCGGTCGCGCAAGCGGAAATCAGCCGCGGATAGTATCAGGCCGGCGGCGTTTCGGGTAGGGGCGAATCGAGACACTTCGCCACTCGGTATCCGGCGCGGGGGCACCCGGGGCGCGACAGCGCGCGCGCCTTACGTCGGAGAGAAGTTCGCCCCGATGCCGAGTCCGTCCTGCACGATGTCGTACTTGAAGTACTCGTCGTCGCCGGTGTCCTCGCGGTCGAGGCTCAACGCACGCCAGGACGCGCCCAGCGTGAACGTGGGGGGGGTGAAACGGTAGCCCACAAGCACGCTCCCGAATCACGCGAAATCCGACGCGCCCGTCCCGATGTCGGCGCGCATGCCCGCCACCCAGCGCTCCAAGAAGTCGACGTGATAGCGCGCACCAACGTATACGTCACCCCACGTCTTACGACCACTGCGCGGCCGCCAAATTTCTGACGTTGTGCAACCGGCTGCCGGGTGCCATCATGTGCGACGATTCGACTTGAGCCTCTTCCTTCAACCTGTGAGGAGCCATGGCAAACGCGAAAGACAAGTCGCACGGGCACGCGGCGGGACACCACCACGAAGAGTGGGGTACGCGGCTCGGCGTGATTCTCGCGGTCGCGGGTTCGGCAGTGGGTCTCGGCAATTTCCTGCGCTTCCCCGGCCAGGCCGCCCAGAACGGCGGCGGCGCTTTCATGATCCCGTATTTCTGCGCCCTTCTCTTCCTGGGCATTCCCATCGGCTGGGCGGAATGGACAATGGGGCGTTACGGCGGACGCAAGGGATTTCATTCGTCACCGTCGATCATGGGTGTGATCGGCAAGGGGCAGACCGCGCGCTATCTCGGCATCCTCGGAATCCTGATCCCGCTCGCGGTGTCGTACTACTACACGTACATCGAAGCGTGGTGCCTGGGTTACTTCTGGCACTACCTCACCGGCGGAATCGGCATCGACACATCTGCCACCATCGCCGACCAGGGCGCGGCGGCCGCGCAGTTCTACACGGATTTCACCGGCCGCGCCCAGAACGGTGTGATCACCGGCCACGGGATGGAGACCTTCTTTTTCTGGTGCATCACTTTCGTGGTCAATATCTGGCTCATCTATCGCGGGATTTCGAAGGGCATCGAAAAGTTCGTGAGTTGGGCCATGCCGCTCATGGCGGTCTGCGCGTTGGTGGTGCTGGCTCGCGTGCTCACACTGGGAACTCCGGATCCCACTCACCCGGACCAGAGTGTGCTCGGCGGACTTGCCTTCATGTGGAATCCGAAGTTCGACGCGCTTGCGAACCCGCAGACCTGGCTGGCCGCCGCGGGGCAGATCTTCTTCAGCCTCTCGGTGGGCTTCGGCGTCATCATCAACTATTCGTCCTACCTCAAACGCAAGGATGACGTCGTGCTCTCGGGGTTGACTGCGTCCGCAACCAACGAGCTGTTTGAAGTGGGCTTCGGCGGTCTGATTACGATCACCGCCGCGTTCATCTTCCTGGGCACCTCGAACATGATCACAGCCGTCCAGGGCGGCACTTTCGGGCTGGGCTTCAACACGCTTCCCATTGTGTTCGCGCACATGGGCAAGGCGGGCAATTTCATCGGAGCCGTCTGGTTCCTCATGTTGTTCATCGCCGCCATCACCAGTTCGATTTCGATGTATCAGCCCTCGCTGGCGTTCTTCCGCGAGTCCCTGGGCTGGGACAAACGTAAAGCCACGACGCTTATGGTCAGCATCTGCGTGATCGCGTCGTTCCTGGTGATGTACTACAGCAAGGACGGTATCTTCTGGTCGACGATCGACGACTGGGTCGGCACGTTCATGATCTTCGTGCTGGCGATGGTTCAGATCATCTGCTTCAGCTGGGTGTTCGGTATCGAGCGTGGTTGGAAAGAGGCCCACGTCGGCGCGCACATGAACATCCCGTGGTTCTACAAGTTCATCATGAAATGGGTGACACCGCTTTACCTGATCGTGGTATTCGCAGCTTTCTGCTGGCAGAACCTCGGCGATTGGGTCCGGTCCGTCGCCGCCGAACCACTACGCCAGGGCGCCATGGTGCTGATCCTCTGCACTATTTTCGTGCTCGTCGTGTGCACGGTGATTGGTGAGCGGCGCTGGCGAGCGGCCGGCATGGATGTCGACGGCCGCGAGGATCACGAGGAAAGGAGAAACGCATGACCCCGGGCGGCTGGCTTTTCATGATCGGATCCCTGGCATTCGTGTGGATCCTGACCTTCTGGTGCTTCTTCAAGGTGCTTACGCGGCGCGAAACCGGCGACGACTGATCGCGCACCCGGCCTGCATTTTGCCGGCTCAAAACAAAAGGCGGCGTCTCGAGCGAGGCGCCGCCTTCTTATTGTGGTCTTCGTGCGGCGGCACGCCTCCGCACGTTGGATGTGTACGCTACTTCTCCATGACGACGTCCCAGGGACCGTCCGCCTGGATGAACATGACGGCCGGCTGGTCGCCCTCGACCTTCCCGACGTGAACCGCCTTGTCGGTGAGCGCAAAGAAGGAGCCCGGCCCAAGGCGCGTCTCTTTCCCGTCCAC
>CAZULB010000002.1:63612-77305 GCA_964621155.1 uncultured bacterium
GCCAGTGCAATCATCGCCATCCATTTCGATTTCATTCCGTGCTCCTCCTTCTTTCGTTGGTGTGGGGCTCGAGGCCCGGGCGCCAGCCTACCATCTGGTAGGTAGGGTTTGCAACCCCTCCTGGGCGCGTGGTACATTGCCGCCATGCCCGGCCCGCGCAAATCCACCGCCGACCGCGTTCTCGACATTGCCGAGGCGCTGGTGCAGACACGCGGCTACAACGCGTTCAGCTACGCCGATGTCTCGCGCGCGGTGGGGGTGCGCAAGGCCAGTCTCCATCACCACTACCCCACCAAGGCCCACCTCGGCCTGGCGTTGATCACGCGCTACCATGCGGCGTTCATGGGCGCGTTGGCCGATATCGAATCCACCTGCGACACCGCCCCGCGCCGGCTTGCACATTACACGGAGCTCTACGGATCCGTGTTGCGCCGGGGACGCATGTGCATGTGCGGAATGCTCGCGGCCGACGTGGCCACGCTGCCCAAACCGATGCGGGACAGGATCGCCAGTTTCTTCGCGGAGAACGAACACTGGCTGACGCGCGTGCTGGCCGCCGGAAAAAAGCGCGGCGAGATCGCCTTCGAAGGAACCCCGGCGTCCATGGCGACTTTCTTTGTGAGCTCTCTGGAGGGGGCGATGCTGGTCGCGCGCGGCAGTGGCAACCCCGAGCCATTCGATGATGTGGTGCGTCACCTGATGGCGCGTGTTCAGCCCACCGAGACGCGCGGCAAGCACCGCAAGTAGCGCACGGGCAAAAGAAAAACGGCGCCCGAACGCGGGACGCCGTCTCTCTCCCTCTTCCTGAAATCGCCGATCAGCGATAAAGCGCTTTCACCTGTCCCCAGGTCGTGGGCCGTGTCGCCACCGGCTCCGCCGTGCTCAGCGTCACGCTGTAATTGTCGAGACCGCCGACCGTGGTAAAACCGGCCCCGCCCACGCTGGTCGAGTTCGCGCGCACGAAACCAAATTCGATCTGACCGCCCGACCCGCTGAAATCGGGATTCTGTACTCCCGCCGCCGCGGCATCAAAGCTGGTCGCGATGAGCGCCGTCTGACTCGTCGTCGCCCACACGTTGAACGTCGTCGGGTTGAGGAAGAGCGGGCCGTAATAAACCACGCCCCCCTGCTTCAACGCGATTGCGCACGCCTGCTGTCCGCCGGTGATCCGCATCGATGCCTCGCTGTAGTTGATCGAGACGATGGGTCCGCTGACGGACGGCGTGTAGGTGGCACCCGCCATCTTGTGAAACACATACACCGTGTTCGAGAACGGCTGGAAGTCGGCGGCGTTGACGACGTCGGTGCAGCGCCGGTACGAGCCCGGGTTGCCGCCGGTCGCGGTTTGTGTGCCGCTGCCGGTGCCGCCGAGATTCAAGCCTTCGCTGGTGACGGTCCAGTTGGCGTTTGTGAACGTGCCGTCCGTGAAAACAACGGTGGCCGCAAGAGAACTGACAGGAACAAGAACAGACAAGAGCAGAGAAGCCAGAATCGATGCCGGGGGCTTCATCTCTTCCTCCACTTTGAAGTATGTAACTGCAACGCGGGAGAACAGACCGCGACGGGGATGGGCGCAATTGTAGCGGAGGGCCTGGCAACGCGTCAAATCACCATCACACAATAGTGGAACGTCCCTCTTCTTAATGTCGGGCGTATAATATGAGTAGAGCCGCAACGGGGGTCATCTCATGTCGCTCGAAAACAAAGTGGTCATCGTGACTGGTGCCGGCAGCGGCATCGGTCGGGAGGTTGCCCGCCGGTTTGCGAAGGCGGGCGCAAAAGTGATCGTCTCCGACGTCGTCGAGGCAGGCGGACACGAGACCACTGAACACATCACCGCCGCCGGCGGCATCGCACACTTTATGAAAGCCGACAACGCAATCGCCGGCGACCACGAGAAGCTCGTGGGCGAAACCGTGCGCCGGTTCGGGGCGCTGCATGTTGCGATCAACAATGCTGGCATCGGCGGTCCGATTGCGCCCACCGGTGAATATCCACTCGACGGTTGGGAGAAAGTAATCGCCGTCAATCTGTCCGGCGTGTTCTACGGCATGCGCTACCAGATCCCGGCCATGCAAGCAGCCGGTGGTGGCAGCATCGTCAATATTTCATCGATCCTGGGTCAGGTGGCGTTTCGAAATTCGCCGGCGTACGTTTCCGCGAAGCATGGCGTGGTGGGACTCACAAAGAATGCAGCCGTCGAATACGCGCAGCAGAACATCCGCGTGAACGTCGTGGGACCAGGTTTTATCCGTACCCCGCTCGTGGAAAACAACCTAAATGCGGAGACACTCAAGTCGATCGCAGGCATGCATCCCATGAACCGACTGGGCACGGTGGCCGAGGTCGCCGACCTGGTGCTGTGGCTGGCATCCGACCAGGCCTCCTTCGTGACGGGAGCCTACTTCGCCGTGGACGGCGGCTATCTGGCGCAATAGCAATGACTTGCCAGCCGCGTCCGGCGCGCCCCGGGCGCCGCAGTCTGGTTCGGATTTTGCACCCTGCAGGGATTTCCAACCTGGATGGAAATTCCTCCGCCACTTCGAGCGGAGGCGGAGGTGCATCGTGCAGTCGATATTGGACGAAACCGAAGTCAGCAATCTCGAGCCCGGCGCGGTTGTGAACGCGAATCCAAAAGCGAAACTCGGCACGGAGATCGACGAGCTGCTGCGCATTAAGCAGAGCCGTCGTATGACTGACACCAAAGTTCCCTGCCCCAGTTGCGGGGTGGTGGTCGAACAGACGATCAATCGTTGTCCGTTCTGTGAATCGGATATCGCGGCTGAAACGGCGCTGGCACGCGAAACCACGCGTCGCCTGCGCGAAATCTCCGGCGAACTCAATCATGAGCACGCCACCCGTCTGCGGGAAACGCCGAAGCCGCGCGGTTTCTTCGCGCGCCTCAAGTGTCTGTTCCAGGGCGATCCTGCCCCGGAGCCGATCGACACCTTCAAGTCCGACCCGACAGCGACGCGCTTGCTCGGCCATCTCGCTCCCGGCGACGCCATTCGCGTCATCGGCGAGGACGGTCCCTGGCTTCAGGTCAAGACTCCGACCAGCGAAATCGGCTGGGTCTATTCCACCTTCAAGCAAAAGTAACCGTGTCAGTTTGCGCGCCGGGCATGCCCCCGGCGCGCGCTGACCACATTCCTGGCCAGCCGCAAAGGATGACTTCGGGCCCATCGGACTCGAATCGACCCCGGTTGTCGCTCGCCCTCGGGCGAGTTCCCGGCGTACGATACCGCCAGATGATTTCAAACCTTTTGCACCCGGCGAGCGACTCAAGAGTCGAATATGGGCGCCCCGCCTGAAACCACCCGCACCGACCGGGAGTTGGTGGACGCTGTCCTCCATGGAAAGGATGAGACGGCGTTTCGCGAGCTCTACCGCCGGCACACGCCGCGGCTGTTTGCGCTGGTCGGCCGGCTGCTCGAGCGCGGCGATGACGAGGCCGAGGACGTCGTGCAGGAAATCTGGGTGCACGCCTTCGAGAGCCTGCCCAACTTCCAATGGGGCTCGTCGTTTCCGACCTGGCTCACCGGCGTGGGGCTCAATCGCGTGCGCGACCGCATCCGCAAGTACGGGCGTTCGCGCGAATCCGCGGTAGAGAATCCGCCCGAGGTGGCGGTGCCGAGCGCATCGCACGAGGATCGTGTCGACCTCGAGCGCATGATTGCGCACCTGCCCGATGAGCAACGCATGGTGCTCGTGCTTCATGACGTGGAAGGAATGAAGCACCGCGAGATTGCCGAACACCTGGAGATTCCGGAGGGCACGTCGAAGACGCTGCTTTCCAACGCGCGCTCGCGCATCCGTGAGATGATGGCGAGCAAGGGAGAATGGATATGACGAACGACGAGCTGACCCCCGAAGAACGCGAAGCGCTGGCCAACCTGCCGCGCGAGCGCATGCCGTCAGCCGGCCTCGAGGACCGCGTGGTTGCGGCCATGCGCGAGCGCGGGCATCTGGCACGCAAGCCCGCGCGGGTGATCCGCCTTACGACATCACGGACGGCGGGATTGCTCGCGGCGTGCCTCGTGCTGATGATCGGGGCATATTCAATTGGTTTGCACCGTGGGGTGAACAATGAAGTACTCACGAAGGTCGAGCCACGGTCCAACGAGATGACAACCGACAATCTTGTTCGCGAGGAAACCGGGAGCGTGAGACTGCCGTCGACCCTGGGCGCCGTTGAGAGCCAACCGGTCGCACCCCGGTTGGAGACGGAAGCACAGTTCGTCGACAGGGACGCGCCTCCGTTCGAGCCGAAGCTCAACGTGCCTCAGCTTGCGAAGTCGAAGGACGCGAAAAAGCCGGCGGAGCGAACGAAGAAAGACGAAGTCGCCGAGAGCATGGCGAAAGAATTCACCGAGCAGATTGCAGCCGGTTCGGCCGCGCCTGCAACGCCCGCGCCGGAGTTGAAGGCACAGGCTTCCCGTCAGCTGGTCCAGCCTCAGGCGATGATGGATAGCGCTGAATCGGTAGAGGCCTGGCGGACGTTTGCCCTGGCCGGCGGCAACCTCATGGTCGAGGCGCCGGACAGCCTTCGCATCTTCACGGACGAAAAGGGCCGGACCCTCCTCATCTATACGTCCGACGGCATCATCCGCATCCGCCTGGCCGACTGAGTTCTACCGAAAATTCTTCAAACCAAATCCCGCGCCGGCGCGACTCATGGGTGGATTCGAAAGGAGAACCACCATGAAGCTCACACTCACCACCGGTGTCCTGCTCGCGAGCATGTTGTTCGCTGCGCAGGTAGATGCCGCCAAACCAGGATCGATCAAGGGGAACATCACCAGTTCGTCGACGGGCGCTCCGCTTACGGGAGCCACGGTCACCGTAACCGGCCTGGGATTCGTCGCTACCACGGACAAGGCTGGCGACTACACATTTGTCAACGTGCCCGCAGCCGCGTACGTGCTTCGCGCTGAAATCGCGGGGGCGCCCATTGTTCTGCAACGCGTCACCGTGTCTGCAGGACAAACCACGATCGCGGACTTCAAGCTCGCACTGGTTCAGGACGCGAGCTACAAGATCAAGGACGAGAAGAAGGATCGTCCTGCGACCGAGAGCGTGCTCGGGACATCGGAATCACGTCCCGTCGAATCACAGGCGATGCGCGCGCAAGACGCCCTTCAGCGCCAGCCGCAAACGCTGGGCAAGATGAACATCGGTTCGAGCGGCGCGCTCTTCTGCCCGGCTCCGGCGTTTTCCACGGACAATGAGTCGTACGGCAACTTCGTCGAAAACGATTGGTTCGAAACACTCGACAAACCGCTCTCGACTTTCTCGGTCGACGTCGACGCTGCTTCCTACAGCAACGTGCGCCGCTTCCTCACGCAGGGGCAACTGCCCCCGGCCGACGCCGTTCGCATCGAAGAGCTGATCAATTATTTCGACTACGATTATCCCAATCCGCGCGGCCAGCATCCCTTCTCGATCACCACGGAAGTCGCCAACGCGCCGTGGAATGCGCGCCACAAGCTCGTGCACATCGGGCTGCAGGGCAGGCGTCTCGACATGGAGCAGCTGCCGCCGGCCAACCTGGTCTTCCTGATCGACGTGTCCGGTTCGATGCAGGATCCCGACAAGCTGCCGCTGCTCAAGGATTCGTTCCGCATGCTGGTCGAGCAGCTGCGCGAAGAAGACCGTGTCGCCATCGTCGTGTACGCGGGAGCCGCGGGGCTCGTGCTGCCCACGACATCGGGTGCCAACAAGGAGACCATCCTGTGTGCCATCGACAGGCTCGAAGCGGGTGGCTCCACGGCAGGTGCGGCAGGCATCCAGCTCGCGTACCAGGTGGCGCAGCGCAGCTTCCTGCGCGACGGCAACAACCGCGTCATTCTGGCCACCGACGGTGACTTCAACGTCGGCGTCTCGAGCGAAGGCGAGCTCACGCGCCTGATTGAAAGCAAGCGTCGCTCGGGGATCTATCTCACCGTGCTGGGCTTCGGTCAGGGCAACCTGAAGGATTCCAAGATGGAGACGCTCGCCGACAAGGGCAACGGACACTATGCCTACATCGATAATATCGTCGAGGGCCAGAAGGTGTTCGTGAACGAGATCGGCGCCACGCTGCTCACCATCGCCAAGGACGTGAAATTGCAGGTCGAGTTCAATCCGGCGCGCGTTTCGTCGTACCGTCTGGTGGGCTACGAGAATCGCGTGCTGCAGGATCGCGACTTCGACGACGACAGCAAGGACGCGGGCGAGATCGGCGCGGGCCACTCGGTGACGGCCCTGTATGAAATCACGCTGCGCGACGAAGAGCATGGCCGCTACAAGCCGCGCAAGTACTCGGACGTCACCGTGCGCAACGATGCTCAGCGGAACTCCGAGCTGCTCACCGTCTCGTTCCGCTACAAGCGTCCCAACGAAAGCGAGAGCCGACTGCTCGCCGTGGCGGTGCGCGATCGCAACACCCGCTTTGCGAACACCTCGGCCAATTTCCGCTTCTCCGCGGCAGTGGCTGAGTTCGGAATGCTGCTGCGCGGGTCGGATCAGGCTGGTGACGCCACCATGGAGCATGTCATCCGCACGGCCAATGCCGCGCGCGGCCGCGACGAGCACGGCTACCGCGCCGAGTTCATCTCGCTCGCGGAGATGGCAGAGTCTCTGATGTCGCCGAGTGTGAGCGGCAGGTAACGCGGGAAGTACACAGGGGCGTCCTTCCCGCAACACGGGCCGCTTCTCGCAAGAGAGGCGGCCCGCTGCTATTTACGAAACCGGATCTTCCGCCCGCGCCGAACTCTAGCGCGGCGCTTTCGACGCACTCGCCGCCGTGCCCGAGCCACCGTGATTGCCCGGCAACGGACGCCCACGGTACTTCTCGTACAGCGCCAGGTGACGGTTGTCGAGCGACACGTCGCGCCCGGCGATGATCAAATGTTTTACGTTGGTAGTGAGCGCCAGCGGGCTGCCATCGGTGACGATCACATTGCCGATCTTGCCCGTCTCGATGGATCCCAGCTGCTTGTCGAAGCCGAGAATTTCCGCCGGCCACAGCGTGATGGCCTTCATCGCATCGTCTTCGGAGAGGCCGAAAGCCGCCGCCTGCCCTGCTTCGTACGCCAGCGTACGCGCGCCGTGCGGCCCCGAAGGCCCGCCGCCGCCACCCGCACCCGACGAAAACGCAATACGCACACCCGCCTTGTTGAGCTCGCCCGGCATCGCGTAGGGGCGATAGTACGGATCGTCGTCCTCGGACGGCAGGCTCTGGGTGCGGCCGAGAATCACGGGTATCTTCTTGCTCGCGAGCGTGTCACTGATCTTCCAGGCGTCGCGGCCGCCCGCGAGAATCATGCGCAGGCCCATCTCTTCCGAGAACGCGATCGCGGCCAGAATATCGTCCTTGCGGTCGGCGCTGATGATCACGGGGCGTGAGCCGTCGACGAACTGCGCGAGCGCGGCCAGCTTGGGATTGGCGTCGGCGCGCGACCCGCTTGCCTTCGTCGCCGCGCCGTAGTGCTTTGCCGCATCGATCCAGTCGCGCAACTCATTCTGCTTTTTCTGCGCTTCGTCTTTGGCGTCGTTGTAGGGCGTCTCCTTGAACGAAAACGTCGTGGTGTCGAAGCGGCGCGTCACGATGCCCGGCCATTCGACCACGAGCGCAGCCGCGCTGTTGATCGACATCTCCTCTTCGGTCCACCCGTCTAGATTCACCAGGGCCGCCTGTCCGGCGATGACGCCGTCGCGCTCGGTGCCCGGCACCACTAGCACGTGGGTGATGCCGCTCACGCGCGTGACGGGAATGACTTCACTGGACGGGTGTACGGCGGTAGCAGCCGCGAGATTGGGGTTGTACATCCCCATCTCGCTCATGTCGTTGGTGGCCGAGACCGCGTCGATTTCGTCCAGACCCACGGTGCTGAGCGCATCGAACAGCCCTGGATACACATGCAGTCCCGCCGCATCGACGCGCACCGCATCGGCCGGCGCCGTCACGTTCGCACCCACCGCGGTGATCAAACCCTTCTCGATCACCACGCGTCCAACGAACGCTTCACCCTTCAGGGTGTGAACGGTGCCACCATCGATGACGAGCGTCTGCGCACCGGCCCACGCCGGCAGGGCAATGCCAAGCATCAACCATGCAATCATGAAGCGTCGCATTACTCATCACCTCCGCAACTGTAACGTTCGCCTTCCCAGACGACTGTGGGCGAGGGTGCGGAGCCGGTGTCGGCCCGCTCCATGCCCGCCGCCTCCTTCTTGTCTCCACTCTTGCCTTTGCCATCGAGCTTCGACTTGAGGTCCGCGATCATGTTCTGTCGCGTTGTATCCTCAGCACGGTCGAAGTAAATATCGCCGTCGATGAACGTCTTCTGCACCACGGAGTGAATGGCAAGCGGATCTCCGTCGAACAGCACCAGGTCGGCGTCCTTGCCGACTTCAATGGAGCCTACCCACTTGTCGATGCGCAGTTGTCGGGCCGGATTCAGCGTCACCATCTTGAGCGCGCTGATGGGATCCATGCCGCCCGCCCTCACCGACTTCCCCGCTTCCTGATTGAGGTGGCGCATTTCTTCACCACTGTCCGAGTTGATGGAGACCACGACTCCCCGCTGCGTCATGAGCGCGGCGTTGTATGGAATAGCGTCGTAGGCCTCCATTTTGTAACCCCACCAATCCGAAAAAGTGGACGCGCCCGCGCCGTGCGCCGCGATTTCGTCCGCGATCTTGTAGCCTTCGAGCACGTGCTGCAGGGTCGCAACCCGGAAGCCGAAATCCTCGGCCGTGCGCAGGAGCTGCAGGATTTCATCCGCGCGGTAGCAGTGCGAGTGCACGAGGCGCTTACCTTCCAGAATCTCGACCAGCGGCTCGAGCTCGAGATCGCGCCGCGGCAACTCGGGTTTGATGCCGTCCTTCGGACCGGCCTTGTAATCCGCCCATTTCTTCTGGTAGTCGCGCGCCCGCGTGAATGCATCGCGAATCACGTCCATCACGCCCATGCGCGAACGCGGATAACGCGGTGCCAGTCCCGGCGCGCTGAAGTTCGAGCGCTTGGGATTTTCGCCGAGGGCAAACTTGATTCCCGGAGGAGCACCCTTGAACTTGAGACCTTCCGCATCTGCCCCCCAGCGCAGCTTGACCACCTGATTCTGACCGCCGATGGCATTGGCGCTGCCGTGGAGCAGGTTGGCCGATGTCACACCGCCTGCGAGCGCGCGATAGATGTCGATGTCATCGGGATCGAGGACGTCGCCGATGGCGACCATCGACGTCACGCTGAGCGTGCCCTCGTTGACGCCGCCTTCGATGGCGATGTGCGAGTGGCAATCGATGATGCCCGGTGTGAGTGCGCCACCTTTGGCGTCGATCACCTCGGCGCCGGACGGAATCTTGACGTCCTTGCCGACTGCGGTGATCTTGCCTTTGGAAACCAGCACGGTTCCGTCATCTATAGTAGCGCCGCTGACCGTCCAGACCTGCGCGTGGGTGATGGCGTATGTCCCCATTTTCTTCGCGGGGCCTTCGTACTTCCTGAGCGCTGCTTCCATCTCGGCGACGGACACCGCCGGCTTTTTGTCGCTCTTTTCCGCTGTCTCGGCAGCCGGCTCGGGCTTTGACTTACGCACGCCCGTAACGTCCATCTGCATGGGACCGGCGCTCAGCGAGCCCGTGAGCTTCTCGCCTTCCACGTTGAGCGACCACGATGCCGTAACGGACTTCCCTCCGAACTCGCGCGTGGTCTTGAAGCGCAGGAGCGCTGCGCTCATGCGGCCTTCGTCCATGGTCGTCTCGCCGATCTCACTCGTGATCTTGCCCTTCACCTTGCCGTCTTTCGACATGGTGATGTCAGCCGTGCTCTCGCGCGCGCCGCGCGGTGACGTCGTGGTGAGTGTCCACACCCCGCTCACGTCGGATGCAGGCGGATCGGAGGGACCTTCGTCCTTGCGCTCCTGGTAGAGCTTTCCATCCACGAACACGGCGCGCACTTCGGCACCGTCGGCCCACGGCCAATCGCTGGCCAGCACCAGGTTCGCCACCTTGCCCTTCTCGATGGTTCCGAGCCGTTTGGAGAGACCGAGGATGGTGGCGGGATTGGATGAAAGTGCCGCGAGCGCGCCCTCGTTGCTGAGGCCGTTGTCGATGGCGGTGCGAATATTCTCGAAGATCTCTGATGTGGTGGCGAGTCCGCCGGAGTAAAACGCGAACTTCACGCCCGCCTTGTCGAGCGCACCCGGCGTGGTCGGCGCCAGCTTGCGGTGGATCAGCGTGCGCAGTGGTGTTTCGCCTTCGGGGTCGCGATTCTTCTCTTCTTTGGGCCAGTTGAGATTCACGAAGACGGGCACGGCGGCCGTGCGCAGCGCATCCACGCGGTCATACGCACCCTGTCCACCGTAGATGATGGCGTTCACGTTCACCGTGTTCTTGAGCGTGATGGCACGATCGATTTCGCGCGCGAGATTGGCGGGCATGAGAAACGGCGTCTTCTGCGCGACGGCGGTCTCCAGAGGTTCGAGCGTGCGGTCGAACTCGGGACGCACGCGGCCCACCGGATCTCTGGCATAGATGGCTTTGACCTTGGTGTAATGATCGACGTCGAGAAAGGTCTGTTTGATGTATGACAGCGTTCCCATCAGCGAACCCGGGAACGAGCGAAAGCCTTCGTCCCCGCTGAAATTGACGCGCTGTGCCACCGGCGTCGCAATCACGGCTTCGCTCCCGGGCTGGCCGGACAGATTGATCAGCGCCGCCTGTCCCGCGAAGATGCCCTTTTCCGGAGACGTGATGGCGGCGGTGAAACCAGCCTTGCGCCACTTCTCGATGCGCATGTCGTCGGAAAGCTCATCGGCCGCATTCACCCACGGCGTCGTCTGGGGACGATC
This sequence comes from uncultured bacterium, assembly GCA_964621155.1. GTDB lineage: Bacteria > Krumholzibacteriota > Krumholzibacteriia > WVZY01 > JAKEHA01 > JAKEHA01. The sequence goes on from CAZULB010000002.1 coordinate 74,448, forward strand.
TTCCGGCCCCTTGATGACGGGTGCGCTCCTGCGACCCTCACCCGACGAGTCGTCCTTTTTCTGCGCCAGGTTGGTGAGCGCGTCGATCATGCCCGGAAAGAGCGACAGGCCCTTGCCATCGATGACACGCGCGTCGCCGGGAATTTTCACGTTCTTGCCGACCGATTCAATCAGGCCGTTGGCGAGAAGCACGGTCGCGTCATCCACGGACGTGCCGGCACCCGTCACGACTTTGACATGCGTGATCGCATAATAAGGAGGAGGTGACGGTGGTTCCGCGCCGGCCGGGGTGAAGACAATCGCGAACAGGAACGAGGCGAGAAATGAAAACAACGCCAGACGATCACGACGCGTGCGTAACATCGTTCTCTCCAACCTGGTTGTGTTGACCGAATACGAGAATACAAATGCCTGTGGGGTCGACGGATATTACCACACATCTGGACGGGTCGGGAGCAAGCCAGGCAGGCCGGGCGGAAAAGGGTGAGCGCGAGGCGGCCCGCGGGGGCCGAACGGTTACTTTTTCACGATCTTCTCGACCGTCTCCCAGGTGCGAGTGGTGACGTCCTTGCCGAACGTTTTCTCGATCAGCACCATGAACACCGGCGAGGTGGCGCCGGGCACGTAGGCGCTGAACGCCTCGCTTTTGGTCACCGCGAAAATGCGCGCGCCCTCGACTTCGTCCGGAAGTGCAATCTTCCCCTTCGGAGCGGCACGAAAGAACGTGACGACGCGCTTCGACCCGGGCTTGAGTTTGAATTTTCTGTAAGGATCACTGGCCAGCATCTTCTCGAGCGAGTCGAGCGACCGCACGATGGTGGAGAAAGAGCGCCCGAGATGTTTCTGCATCGCGGCTTCGGCTTTCTTCTCGAGCGTTGTCTCGACCGAAACGCTGGCGTTGAACACGACGTTCCCGCTTCCCAGCACGGTCACCACATCGGTGAAGCCCGCCTGCTCGAAGGCTTTCTTGAGCTCGGGCATCTTGCAGTTGGTTGGCATGACGCCGCGCAGGAGTGCCGCATATCGTTTGGTCGCCATCACATGCTCCTCATGAGCGGGGAGCGCGCAGGCTTGCCAGCATTTGCCTGAACTCGGGATCGTCTTTGAGTGAATCCAACGCCGGCCCCGGCCAGACCGCAACAAAGGGCAGGCGGAACTCAGGTGCGTCCATCGCCGCGCGGAAAGAGCGTAATGCATCGTCGCGCCGGCCCAGTGCGGCGTACACCAGCGCAAAATCGAACGGCGATGTGTAACGTCCGGCCGCCAGCTTGTGTGCGCTCGCCAGGCATTCTTCCGCTTCCCGCCGATTTCCGCTCACTGCCAGGGCAGCACCGAGCACGAGCGTAGAAAAAGCGCCGGGGGTCACGTCGGCCAGACGCCGCGCTTCCGCCACCGCCTCGTCGTGCCGGCCCTGCCGCGACAACATCTCCACGTAGAGCTGGGCCATCGGAAAGGTCGGGTCGAATTCGATTGCGTCGCGATAGGCTTTCTCCGCCTGCACCGCGTCACCTTTCACCTCGAACACGAGTCCGAGGAAGAAATGCGGGAACGGCGTGAGCGGATCGAGTTCGATCGTCTTGCGTATTTCGGCGAGGGCTTCGTCGTTGCGGCCGAGTACGAACAATATCTCAGAGCGCCAGTTGTGGGTGCTGGCGTAACCGGGACTGAGCTCGAGCGCACGGTCCGACGATCGAATGGACAGCGCATAGTCGCGCTCGACATGCATGGCGAGGTCGCCGCGGGTGGCGTACGGCTCGCCCAGCGTCGAGTCCAGCTCCATGGCGTGCGTCAGCGCTTCCAGCGCCAGCGGTGTGACCTGTTTGGGCTGCGCGAAGTTGTAGGCGGCGAGAATCAAGTACGCGTCGGCAATCCCGCTGTACGCCAACGCGAAGCCGGGCGCAATGCGGGCACTTTCCTGAAAATGCGTGAGCGATGCGCGCACCGACTCCTCGGTACGCTGACTCCATAGATAGCGCCCTTGCAAGTATTCGTCGAGAGCGCGGGGGTCAACCGTAACGGCCGCGCTCAATCGCTTCTGTTCCGCCGGCGACAGCTCGAGCGCGATCGCCTTGGCGATGGCACGGGTGACTTCACCCTGCAATGCGAGCACGTCGCTCACCGGCCGTTCGTAGTTTTCCGCCCACAGCACCCGCTCCGTCGCGGCATCCGAAAGCTGCGCCGAGATGCGCACGCGGTCGGCATCACGGAGAACGGATCCCAACACCAGCGCCTCGACCCCGAGCGCCTTTGCGATCTCCGCCGGCGACTGCGTTGAATTGCGAAAGCGCGCCGTCGAGTGGCTCGATATCACCTTGAGCGCGGCAATGTGCGAGAGCTCGGTGGTGAGCGCGTCCGTCATTCCCGCGGAAAAATATTCATCCGACGACTCGCGGGAGAGGCTCGTGAACGGAATGACCGCCAGGGAGCGGACGGGGGGAGCCACTGCCGGTGCAGGATGCTTCCCGCGCGGCCGCGGCAACAGGAACGCCCCGACGGCGACGACCAGAACCACCAGCACGACGAGAGCCAGCGCGCGCGTGCTCGGTTTCCGCGCTGGCGCGGATGCCGGCGGGAGGCTGGTGCTGGAACTGTTCTCGATTGCAAAGGCGAGATCACTCGCCGATTGAAAGCGGCGCGCGGGATCCTTCTCGAGACAGCGGCGGACGATGGGTGCCAGCGGAGTCGGTGTGTTGATGACGGGCGGCTCATCCTTGAGGATGGCGTTCAGACTTTCCACCACGGTGTCACGGCGAAACGGACTTGCGCCGGTGAGCATCTCGTAGAGGACGATGCCGAAGGAAAACAGATCGCTGCGCGCATCGGCGCGCTGGCCGCGCACCTGCTCGGGCGCCATGTAG
>CAZULB010000003.1:0-57493 GCA_964621155.1 uncultured bacterium
CACATAGGACTCGGTGTCTCCCAGGTGGTGACACATCATGGCGCCGGAGAGGATGATCGCGATGGGATTGGCGATGCCCTTGCCGGCGATATCCGGCGCCGAGCCATGGATGGCTTCGAACACCGCGCAGTCGGGGCCGTAATTGGCACCCGGCGCCAGGCCCAGCCCGCCGATCAGGCCCGCGGCGAGATCGCTCACGATGTCGCCGTAGAGATTCTCGAGCAGCAGGACGTCGAACTGCGACGGATTGGTGACGAGCTTCATGGCCAGCGCGTCGACGAGAACGTCGTCGAAGCGCACACGGCCTTCAAACGGGAGCGACTCCTGGCGGCAACACTCCAGAAACAGGCCGTCCGCCTTCTTCATGATGTTCGCCTTGTGCACCGCCGTCACGCGGTGGCGCCCCCAGCGCAGCGCGTACTCGAAGGCGAACTTCGCAATGCGCCGGCTGGCCGTCTCCGTGATCACCTTGATGGATGTGATGACGCCCGGCGCGACTTCGTTCTCGAGTCCCGCGTAGAGGTCCTCGGTATTCTCGCGCACCACCACGAGGTCGACGTTGCCGTACGCCGTCTCCAGCCCGGGCACGGTTTTGACCGGGCGCACGTTGGCGAAGAGCATCAATTCCTTGCGCAGGCGCACGTTGGCGGAAACGTGCCCCCTGGCGATGGGCGTTGTCGTCGGCCCCTTGAGAGCGACGCCGCAGGCGCGGATTTCCTTCAGCACATCGGCCGGGAGTGCATCGCCATATTTCTCGAAGGCGACGGCGCCGATTTCCATCGGTACCCAATCGATCTGCGGTCCGGAAGCGTCGACCACGCGGCGCGCCGCTTCGACTACTTCGGGACCGATTCCGTCTCCCGGCAACAGGACGACCCGGTGCCTGCTCATTGAATTCCTTTCGGGATGAATAACTTACGAACGACCTGAGGGCCCGCGCAGCGGGTGCGCGGCATGATAGCACAGCGATGGCGACCTGTCGAAGGCCGGGGGAGCTAGTACCCGGTGGGAAAATCGGTCGTGCGGGAGAGGTAACGCAGCCATTCGCGGGTGCCCTCGTTCTCGGCCAGCGATTTCACCCGCCGGAACCCTTCGCCGTAGACGTTGTCGTCGTCGCGCGTGAGGCTGGTCCGGAAGAACGCACTCTCCCGGCCGGGATACTTGCCCAGCACGAGGTACGCGGTGTAGTTGCAGCTGCCTTCGTTCCAGGCCCGGTCATTGCGGAAGCGGCCATGATTGAACTGCCAGACGTGGCCGAGCTCGTGGGCGATGGTGCTGATCAGCTCCATGCGCGGCATACCGTAGAGCAGGTACATGTCCATGTGGCGGTCGTAGGACTTGCCGAAAACGCGGTACTCCTCGCGATAGTCGGTGAAGCCGCGCAGCCCTTCCGAATGATGGCCTGAGAGCTTTTGCATCTCATTGCGCCCGACCAGGTGGATGCGAATGCCGTTGTAGTCCACCTTCATGCCCATCTTCTTCATGTGGCCGGCCACTTCGTGCACCAGACCGAGGATTTCGTCGATATCAGTGATCGACTTGGGGCGGCACAGATTGCAGATGTAACGCCCGTCGTCGTAGCGCACTCCTCCGCCCGTCGTCCGGTCGGAGACAAAGCGTCCGCACGAGTCGCACACCGGCGCGTCGTGGTCGTGCTTCATGCAGTATGAATTGCCCCAGAAATCCTGCAGGTACTCGCCGCGAATGATGTCGCTGCACAACGCGCACTTGAGCGCCACGTGCCGTTCGAAACAGTCGTTGTGGTAGTTCTTGCCCTTGTACTCGGAGTACGGACCGGCAATACCACGATTGCACCACGCGCAGCGGAAACAGTCGCCATGATAGACGGCGCCCTTGGTGGTGAAGCTCGAACCCGTGACGGGCTTGCCGCAAGCGGCGCAAACGGGGGTCGCGGGAGGAGTAGTCGAGGCAAACGACGGCGCCACGCAGGCAACAAGGAAAAGGCCCACCAGTAGCACGGCAAAACAACGCATGATTCTCAAGGCTACTCCGCACGAAGACGCGGAGCAAGAAACACCGCTAAACGACGCGGTCGTTCCCTCCATCGACGGGAATCTGTGCGCCCGTGGTCTTCGCAAACAACTGTCCGGTGAGCGCCACTGCCAGCGCCGCCACATCGGCGGAAGTCACTTCGACGCGCAGCAAATTGCGACGACGGTATGACTCCACGTCTAGGCCGTACTCCTGCGCGCGCGCAGCCAGCACTTCCGGTGTCCAGATGGCTGTATCGAACACGTCGTTCGGATGCAGCACGTTGACGCGGATGCCGGCGGCCGCCAGCTCCAGCGCAGCGACACGCGCCAGTTGTGTCAGCCCCGCTTTGGCGACGGAGTAGGCCGCGGCGCCCTTGCCGGGCGCGGGCACGTTCTTCGAGCCCACGATCACCACTGCAGGATCGATGCCCGATTCGAGGAACGGGATGGTCTTCTGGAGCAGAATGCGGTGCGCATCCAGGTTCACCGACAGACTCTTCTGCCAGATGTCGCCGGAGAGCTCGGCAATGCGCGCACTTTCCGGAAATACGCCGGCGTTGCTCACAACGGCGTCAAGTCCGCCGTAGCGGCGCATCGCACTTTCGATTGCAAACTCCACCGCCGTCGCATCCGTGACATCGCACGCGAACGCGGCCACCCGCGCCTCGTCGAACATGGATGTCACCGCGTCGTTGCGATCGAGCGCAATCACGGACGCGCCGCGCGCCAGAAAAGCTTCCACGCACGCGCGCCCGATGCCGCTGGCGGCTCCCGTCACCAGCGCCACGCGACCCGCCAGCTCGGCGGCTCGGGGAGCACGCGCCAGCTTGGCCTGCTCGAGCTCCCAGTATTCGACGTCAAAAATGGCGTCTTCGGGCAGCGCCTGCCATCCACCCAGCTGCTCGGCGCGCTCGATGGCGGGCAGCGTGTGCGCCACAATATCGTTCACATCGTTCAGTTCTTTCTGGGAGCGGCCGAACACCACCACACCGCGCCCCGGCCACAGCGCCCAGCGCGGCGCCGGGTCGAGACAGGTGAGCGCGCCGTCGGTGTTGCGCTCGAAATATTCGCGATACGCAGCCGCAAAGCGGCCGGCGGACTCTTCCACGTCATCGTTCATCACCCACGCCACACGCTTGGTGCGAATCACGTGGTCCGGCGTAAGCGGGCCGCGCGCAACCAGGTCGGACGCGTCGGGGCGCGACGCGAATGCAGCGGCCTGCGGAGTGGCGTCGAGTCGGGCAAACATGGCCCCGCCCGCGACACGCGACACGGCGCGACGGGCTCGTGCCAGGCGCCGCAAATCAGACGCGCGCACTTCCTCACGCTCCGCGTCGGACATGGCGAGAGGCGCGTGCAGGTCGAGATAGTCCTCGGCCTCCGTCACGATCTGGATCATGCGCTCGTAGCTGGAGCGGGCGTCGTCGCCAAAAGTGAACACGCCGTGATTCATCAGGATGATGCCCTCGAGTTCGGCCCAGTCGACGTCGCGCGTCATCTCGTAGACTTCGCGCGCCAGCTCGAACCCGGGCATTACGTAGGGCACGATGAAAATGCGGTTCCCGTAGATCTCGCCGATGCGATGCATGCCGTCCGGCGTGTTGGTGATGGTGACCACAGCGTCGGCGTGGGTGTGATCTACGAAGGCGGCCGGAATGACGGCGTGGAGAATGGCTTCCACCGACGGCGCGGGGGCGGCCGGGTCGATGGAAAGCGACTTCAGCATTGCCACCATTTTGGAATCGGTGAGCGACGGGAGCTGCGCCATGCGGCGCACCGCTTCGAGCCGGAGCGGCGCAAAGCCCGCCGGCTCGATCCCGGCCAGGTCCCAGCCGCTGCCCTTCACATAGATGACTTCTGTCGCTTCGCCGAAGAGGTCGGGTGCCGTGGTCTTGACGGAAGTATTGCCGCCCCCTGAGAGCACCAGCGAGGACTCGCGACCGAAAAGCCGCGAGGTGTAGACGCGCAGTGCCAGCGCGTCCTGCCCGCACGCTTTGGCTTCACTATCGTTCCAGAGGCTCCGCACGCGGAGACTTTAGAACGGCCGTACTTACTTGAGAAGCACCATCTTGCGCGTCAGCGTGTTGCCGGCGGCGGTCAGGCGGTAGAAGTAGACCCCGGATCCCACGCGCCCACCCCGGGCATCGGCACCGTTCCACACCACGTCGTGGGCGCCCTTCGCATAGGGGCCGGCCGCCAGCGTCGTGACGTACGCGCCCGTGGCGTCGTACACCGCCAGCGTGACGTTTTCATTCTGCTTCAGCTCGAAGCGAATCGACGTCGTGGGATTGAACGGATTGGGATGATTCTGTAGAAGCACCGTCGGAGATGACGGCGTGGGCACGGACGACGGAGTGCCATCGTTCCGGTAGAAATAGATCCAATCGTCAACCTCGTCCAGGCCCGAGAGGTCCATGTCCCCGTCGTTGTCGCGGTCGTGCAGCACTGCGCATGAGCCCGCCGAGCTCGCGTTGAGCGTGAGCTTCGTGAGCGCCGAAAACGTGCCCCCGGCGTTGGGGAAAATGTTCCACTTGGCCGCCGTGTAGCAGCTCGTGACGAGCTCGAGGTCGCCATCGCCGTCGAGGTCGCCGGCATCGATAGCCAGCGGGAACGAGTTGGTCGCAACCAGCGTCACCGCGGAAAGCCCCCCGCTGCCGTTGCCAGTCATGATGCCCATGTTATTCGTATTCGAATTGCAGCTGGCGACATCGACATTGCCGTCGCCATTGAAATCGCCCACCACGGTCTGCCACGGACTCCCGCCCTCGGCCACCGATGTCGATACGTTGAACCCGCCGTCACCGTCGCCGAGAAGGAGAACCATCCTGTACGGCGACGCGAAGCAACCGCAGAAAACGTCGAGAATGCCGTCGTTGTTGGCGTCAGCGATGGCAATGGTGTACTCGCCGGTCTTGCCGGTTTCCTTGGTGACCGCGGCCGCGAAGGTGCCGTCGCCATTATTGAGCACGATCGACAGATTGCCTGCGCTGGAATTGGCGAATCGATTCGCCGTAATGAAATCGTCCCAGCCGTCGCCGTTGAAATCGCCGACCCCCACGCCACGAACTGTGTTGCCGCACAGTATCGATGTCTTGCGTGCGGCCGGGAAAGCGCCCAGGCCGTTACCGAACAAGACGCTCGCGTACGAGCCCCCCGTATTTCCGATCACGAGGTCGATATTGCCATCGTTGTCGAAGTCGGCGCCTTCGTTCGGGCTCGGAATGGCGCCGTTGGGCATGGTCACCTTGGTGGGCGGATTGGCGAAGGTTCCGTTGTTGCTGAGGAACACGCGCGCGTCGTTGGTCTGTTCGCACGGCGCGGTGAAATCGCTCCAGCCATCCTTGTTGAGATCGCCCGCGTACGCGCCGTATACCTGCACCCAGGTCTCCGGGCTGACACGGCAGTTCACGCGCGTCTCATAAACCAGCGTGTTGCTGGCCTGGCCGCTCGCCGTCCAGAAGTTCCACGAATACCCCTTGTTGAGGCCTTCCGCGCTCTGGTTCTGGATGCCCTTGCTCATGCTGACGGTGACCCACTCACCGGCAAAGAAGGGAGTGTCGAGCTTGATGCTGATGGTCTTGCCGGTGACAACCTTGGTCCACGTGTGCGGGCCCGACCAGCGGCCGTAAACCCGGAAGGTGACCGGGGTCACGCTGGCGTCGTCGATGTCCTGATCGAAATGGGCTTCAATAATGGTATTGCGCCCGGCGTTGATGCGCTGGCTGGTCGGATAGACCGACGTGACGACGGGAGCCACGGCGCGGGCGGCGTCCGCAGCCGTGAGCAAGGCGATGGTTGTGATGACCCTGGCCAGGTTCCTCATGATGGTATGTCTCCTCCGAACACCCAGAAAATTCCCCAATGCAAGGCGTCGCCCTGCGCGAAAGTCCGCAAGATTTGCGACTATACTACACCGCCGCGAGCCGAGAGTTGGTGCTTTTCAACGGCTTAGGCCCGCGCCCTGAAAAGCCGTCTTCGGAACATGCAAGAACTGCTCACGAGTCCGCGATGGGCAGAAAGTCTGATAGAACCTCATCCAGTGACTGCACGTTCTCGAACATTGCCAGCAACCGTTTCAGTACTTCGTCGAGAATAGCATCCGGACATGAGGCACCGCAGGTGAGCACGATATCGAGCGGTCGCTTCGATGGCAACCAGCTTCCCGTTGTTTCCACCGTGCGCCGCGCCAGCGAGAAGTGCCGGATAATATGGGCTGAAATAAGGTCATCGGCGCCCTGCACGAAATAGGTGGGCATGGATGCCGCGCACAGCTCGACCAGGTGCGAGGTGTTCGACGAGTTATAGCCGCCTACCACGATGGCGAGATCGGCGCCACGGTCGATCAGCGCATACGTCGCGTTCTGGTTTTCGTTGGTGGCGTAGCACAACGTATCCGACGTGTCGGCGAAGTGCTCGCCGATCTCCGCGGCCCCGTAGCGCTCAGCCAGCGCGCGCCGGAGCTCGGCGGCGATTTCGTGCGTTTCGGTGGCGAGCATGGTGGTCTGGTTGACCACGCCAATGCGAATCAGGTCGCGCACCGGATCGAACCCCGGCGAGCATTTGTGCCGGAACGCGAGTTCGAACTCAGCCGTGCTGCGCGCACCGCGAATGACGTCCCCCAACAGCCGCGCCTCGTCCAGGTTGCGCACCACCAGCGTGGGAGCACCGCGCATGCTGTGTGAAAAAGTCGCGCGGGTTTCCTCGTGCGTGTCCTTGCCGTGCACGATCACCGTAAAGCGGTCAGCGCCGAGCTGGGCGCTGCGCTTCCACACTTTCTCCACGAACGGGCACGTAGTGTTGTAACGGTACGGGTCGATCCCGCGCTCAGCCAGTTTCTCCTGCAGCTCCAGCGTAGTGCCGAACGCGGGCACGACCACTACATCGTCGGCTGTGAGCTCTTCCCACGGCACCAGTTGTTCTCCCGCCGGTGTAAAGAGAAAGCGTACGCCACGCTCCAGCAGGTCACCGTTCACCTTGGGATTGTGAATCATCTCGGAGAGAAAGAAGACACGTCGCCCTGCATTTTCCGCCAGAGTGCGGTACGCAATTTCCACCGCGTTTTCAACGCCGTAGCAGAAACCGAAATGGCGCGCGAGCAATACGCGCACCGGCCCGAAGTCGAGACGGGTCGGGGACAGATCCCGTTTGCGCGGGTCGCCCTCCTGGCGCGTGCGCTTGATGCGCGTAATGATGGGGCCCCGGTAGTTTTCGGGAGTATCAAATCGGCGTGTCATGCTCTGATATTATACCCCACCGGCCGCGACCGTGCGCGCCGGCCCAAAGGAGGCATTCCCATGCAGATCGTTACATGGAAGAGAGTCCTGGTCACATCCCTGGTCCTGAACGCGGCGCTGGTGCTGGCCCTGACAGGGCGCGGCAACTGGGTGCACGATTCGCGCGCCGACACCACCGCATCCGGCGAAGAATTGTCGCCCTACATGGCGCTCATGCAGCACCACATGCACAAGCTCGGCCTCGCGATTCAGGCCAAAAACACGGCACTGGCCGGTTTCTACCTCGAGGAAATCGGCGAGACGTCCGCGATCATCCAGAGGAAATTCCCCACCTACGACAAGGTTGCGGTCGGGCCGCTCATGAATGCCATGCTGGTGCCGTCGATCGCGCCGCTCGACAAGACGATCAAGGCGTCGAACTGGGCGCTGTCGAACGCGGGCTACACCAAGCTCGTCGACTCGTGCAACGGCTGCCACGCAGCGGCCAACCACAACTTCATCAAGATCACGGCGCCGACGCAGAATCCTTTTAACCAGTCTTTTTCACCGCAATAAACGCCGTGAAGTAATCCGGCTCGTTGCCGGGCTTCCACTTGATGTTACAACCGATGCTCGGCCTCTGCTCGAGGGGGGCCGGGCGCGCGGCGATGACCGCATCGATCGCGGCGCGCAGGTCGGTGCCCGTCACCGGCTTTCCATTGGACGGGCGGCTGTCGTCGAGCTGGCCGCGGTAGGCGAGCTTCTTGTCCCGGTCGAACACGTAGAAGTCGGGCGTGCACGCGGCGTGATACGCCTTCGCCACTTCCTGCGTGGCGTCGTAGAGGAACGGAAACTTCCATCCCATCTCGCGCACCAACTCTGCCATGTGCTCCGGCCCGTCCTGCGGATAGGTCTCCGCCGGGTTGGCATTTATGCCAATGAAGGCGACACCCTTCGGCGCGTAGTCGCGCTCGAGACGCGTGATTTCATCGCGCACGTGAATCACGAACGGGCAGTGGTTGCAGATGAACATGACCACCATGGCCGGTGCGCTGAACTCCGACAGCGCGCGCTGCTTGCCGCTGGCCGGCTCGAGCAGCGTGAAGTCGGGTGCCTTCGTGCCAAGGGGAAGCATGGTGGAAGGGGTCTGGACCATCTTGATCTCCTGATGATGAAAGGATTGTCGAGTGCCCGCCGGGCGGACGAGTCAATCTTATGTGCTGGAACGGAACGGGGCAAGCCGCGGGGTAACGGCTATTTCTTCGGCGTGGTCATCTCGGGAAGCGGCGTGGACTGGTAGGCGATCAGTTTCTCGGTACTGTCCTTGAGCGCGTACACCACCGTATAGCGGCTGTGGACCGTGAGCGACTTCTTCCCCGACATGACGTCGATGCGCTGGACGCCTGTCCCGACCACCGTGGTGCCGTAGACGCGATACGTGGTTTTTTCGATATCGAACTTGAGGTACTGGATCGTCCGGTTGGCGAGCAGACGCAGGAGCTCGTCGCGTGTCTGCATGATTCCGGTGGAGTGCACGTAGGTCGCGTCCTGGGCAATGATCGCTTCGAGCGCTTTCGTATCGGCGGCCATCATGGCCTTGCGGCGCTTCTCCTCCAGACCCACCACCTGCGCGAGAGCATCGCCCAACGGGATGACCGGGACATCCATCGTCGTCGAGTCGGGACGACCGGCGGGCGCGGCTGTGGAGTCCGGCGCCGCGACTTCAGCGAACGCGGATGCAGCCAACGCACCCGCGAGAATCGCGATCCCCGCGCACGCAAGTATTTGGAGGCGAAGTGTCCTCACGGGGCGTACGGATTCTTGAGGTCCGGATTGGTGAGGAAATCGGGGTCCGACAGCGTGCCCAGGAAGATGATGAGTGTGTCGATTTCGCCTGCGCGCATGGGGCGACGCGAAAGCCGCACGCGGATGAGCGGATCGACATCGGGACCGTCGTAGAAGCCGCCGTTGTAGTGGTTGATCACTTCGTACGGGCTTGAAAAACGGCTGTCATGCATGAACGCAAAGCGATCGAGGCAGTTGCGCAACGACGGCGCCTTGAACTTGCCGAGATCCGCGGGATTGCCGGTCACGTCGAAGCGGCCGCGGTCCACCACCACCGAATCCAGCCCGGTGTTGTGGAAAGTGTTGGTCGTGAACAACGGCGCCTGATGGCAGTGGAAGCAGTCGCCGACCTCGGAGTTGAATATCTTCTCGCCGGCCGCTTCTTCGTCCGTGAACGTATCTTCACCGCGCTTGACGCGATCGTATTTCGAATTGAACGAAATGAAGGTGCGCTCGAACTGCGCGATGGCCTTGGTCACGCGATCCACCGTGATATTGCTATCCCCGAACGCGGCGCAGAACTTGTCCGGATACGTGGGACTGTTCTTGAGGCGTTCGATCGCGATCGGCCACGGCAGATTCATTTCGTCCTGGTTTGGAACCGGCTTGGTGGCCTGCTCCTCCAGGCTGTGGACGCGTCCATCCCAGAACGTATCGCCGGTATAGGCGGGATTCACGATGGGTGGTGCGTGACGCGTTCCCTTGGCGCCGGTGATTCCCTCGCTGAAGCGGCGCGAATCGCTGAAGGCAAGGTTCTGAATGTGGCAGCTCGCGCACGTCTGCGTGCTGTCGCCGGAGAGAATGGGATCGTAGAAGAGCAAACGCCCCAGCTCCACACCCTCCACCGTGGTCGGGTTGTTGGCCGGTACCGGCATCTCGGGATAGCCGGGTGGAACCTCCAACTGGAGCGGCGTGGCCGCGCCGCACTCGCCCACGGGTGGAGGCGTGCCGGTTCCCTTGTCATCGGAACAGGCGGCAAATAACAGTGTGCTCGCGATACTCAGCGTCAGCAGTTGCAACTTCATGATGTCAGGCTCCGGTGCGGAGCGCCGCTGGGGCGCGTTGAAGTACTACTCTACCTACTACACTACTGGTGATCGTGGCCACCATGTGCAACCAGCGTTGCGCTGAAACAACCCGGACCGTTGGTCTGGAGTTTCGTCTGCGCATCGATGTTGCCCATGATCGATTGGTCGCCGAGGGTCTTGAAGTCATACTGTGTGTCGACCCCGTCGGCTGGCGTGTGATCCGTGTACCACCCATTTAGATCAATATTGATGTCGAGCTCGCCGTGGCCGCCCTCATGGACGTGGGCGGGCGTGAACGATGCGCTGACAGGGAACGAGAAATCGTAAGCGGTCGCGTCGACGACGCCGGGATACTTGAGGCTGCTCCCATCCAGATGGCGCGGGCCGGTGTGCGTTGTGTATCCGTCCGTGTCATTAATCGTCGCGCCCGACTGGTAGTTCCCTCCCAGCTGCATGTAGTGATACCCCATATCGGGACCGAGGTCCGGATCCCACACCATGATGTCCGGAATCTCCGGGTGCGAGTTGCGGGCGTTGTTCGCGGTCGCGAGCCCCCACCGGAAGGAAACGCTCACAAAGTTGGCATGCGGCATCTTCGTCTTGTGAATGGTCTGCGAACCCAGAATATCGAGATCGTAATAATGCAGCGGGCTGACCAGGACCGATTTTCCGTCGTCGGTGTGGAGCCGCAGGTCCGAGATGACGAAACGTATCGTCTTCACGCTGTATTTGGTACCGGCCGGCGTGTCGTAGTTCATCAGATTCAACTGGAGCGGCAGCCCATTGACTGTAAAGCCGAAGTACACGTCCGCGGTCCAGGTGGTGTCTTCACCGGCGGGGGTGGCGGGGTCGTCGGTGCAACCCAGGGCCACCAGCACGCAAAGGCACAGCGCGGTCAGTAGAATACGGATTGAGGACATTTGCGGCTCACTTCCGGGCGGCGGCGTTCGGGACTACCAGATGCCGGGGTCGCTATCCCGGTCTGTAAATTATAGAGCACGCACCCCGTTGCAACAAGGGCAGCGTCAACGCGGATCGTTCAGAACTTCGTAGGTTGAGAGGAGTGTGTAGCGGGTTACGACCGAAGTGGTTCCGGCGAAGTAGGTGTTGGAGCAATGCAGCGCCGCACCGGCAACCGGTTGCGTCGCCGCCAGCGGGCAGACGAAGGCCCAGATGCCCTCGATCCTGCCGGCATAGCGAGGAACTTTCGGCCTCCATTCGAAACCATCGTAGAAAAGAATCGAATCGGCGTCGCCGGCCGCCCACACAAAGGCGCTGTCGCTTCCGGCCACGCTGTAGAAATCGTCGCTGCGCGGGGAGACCATCTGTGTCCAACCGCTGCCGCGCTCCTGCCAGATTTCTCCGTTGTCTCCTACCGCAAACCAGTCGCCGGGCTTGTCGGCCCACACCGAGCGCAGGCGCGAGGTCGTAAATGCCGGCGCCACCGACCACGTGCCCCCGCTGCGATGCGCGACCGCGCCGGCATCGCCGACTGCGTAGGCTTCGCCGTCTGCGAGGGCGTAGACGCCGTACAGTGACGGTGTCATTCCGCCGGCGACGATATTCCACACCGCGCCCGAGCGCTCGAGAATGATGCCCTGGTCACCGACGGCGATCAGGTTGTCGACGGTGGTTCCCCACACCGCGCGCAGGTTCTGCGTCGTGTTGCTGTTCTCTGGGCTCCAGATGGGACGGTCGTAGCGCAGGATCGTGCCCTTGTCGCCGACCGCGAAGGCCCTGTTCACATCGATTCCGGTCACGCCGCGCAACGTGTGCGTGGTGTGGCTCGCCATTTTTTCAAACTTGATGCCCTTGTAATGCAGGATCGTCCCTTCATCGCCCACCGCGAACAGGTCGAACTCGCCGTTGGGCCAGGACCCGACGGCGTGGAGATCGGCAACGGGGACCTCGGCCGGAGGTGGCGTGGTACCGTCGTCCCCGCACGCCGCGGTGAAAGCAACCACGAGCGCGATTGCGATCGCTGCGCGACGGGCGATCAATGTCTGGGCTCGCTTCACTAGAATGCAGGCTTGAAGACCAAGAACACACCCGCACACGCTCAGCCGCAACGCCTCCGCGTCAGCCGAGCGTCTGGCGAGTGTCATCCAGACCGCCGTTACGATGAGGTTGCCGAAAAAGAGCACGGCACCGAGCACATGCATGAAGTAATTCCACGTGCGTCCGTAGAACGGGAGGGAGAGCACCACCACGGCCAGGGTGGCAACGGGCGCGACACGATTCCGGGACATCAAGCACTCCTCGAGAGGTGGACAGCCGGATGCTATCCACCCCTCGCAGAGTGCGCAATGACTTCCTGAAGGACGCTACTAGCGTCCGGAGATGAAGTGCTCGAGCTGCTCGATGATGAATTCCTGGTGAGTGATGGTGGCTTTCACCACGTCGCCGATCGAGATCACGCCGTCGAGGCCGTCGTCGTCCATGACCGGCAGGTGACGAACGCTCTTCTCGGTCATGAGCGCCATACAATCTTCGATGCGTGCCCCGGGGCGAATGCAGTACACGTTCTTGGTCATGATGTCCGCAACGTGAGTATCGCGCGACGATTTTCCCATGAGCGCGATCTTGCGCGCGTAGTCGCGCTCGGACACGACGCCAACGAGCTTGCCGTCCTCGACAACCATCAACGCGCCGATGCGATGGTCGGACATGATTTCGAGAGCGCGGTAAACCGAGTCGGCAGGACTCACGCTGTAGACCTGACGGCCTTTGCGATCGAGTACATCACGAACGGTGGTCATCGTCGTCATGCGCATCAACTCCTTGCGGGGGAAGAAGGGATACACAACGAGCGTACGAGCCGGGCGTGTGCTCGTCAACCGGGTTATTTACATTGTGCACCGATTCACTAGATCGGGAAAGAGATGATGGTGGCACGCGCCGGGGCAAAAGGGCTCATGCGGTGCGCACAAGCAATCCCTTTAGATATTCTGACTCCGGAAAGGAGGCCAGCACGGGGTGGTCACTCCCCTGCCCGAGCCGGCCGATGATCTGGAGCTCGCGGCCCGCGTCGAGGCCCGCCCACGCCACCGCCATGGTGAATGACGCCGCGTCCACCGCCTGCGAGCATGAGAAGGTGGCGAGGATTCCACCGGGGGCGAGCACCTCGAGCGCGACACGATTGATGTCCTTGTAGGCACGCAACGCATTGTCGAGCTGGTGGCGATTGGTAGCAAAGCGCGGCGGATCGAGCACCACGAGATCGAAACGCTTGCCCTGATCGCGCAGCGTGCGCAGTTGCGCGGGCACGTCGTCGTGCACGAACTCAGCGTCGCATCCTGCGTTTGCGTTGAGCTCCAGGTTGGCGCGCGCCACCGAGAGCGAAGTCGTGGAAGAATCCACCAGCGTGACGGCACTCGCGCCGGCGCGCATGGCATGGGCTGCGAATGCCCCCGTATGACAGTAGGCATCGAGCATGGTCCTGCCCCCCGCCATGCGTGCAACTGCGGCACGGTTGTCACGCTGATCGAGGTAGAAACCGGTCTTCTGCCCGCTCTCGACGTTGATCTGAAAGCGCGCGCCGTTCTCGAGAATCTCGATGGCGGGCGGCACGGCGCCGTGGATCACTCCCGATGCGGCCGCGAGCCCCTCGCGCACGCGCGAGGACGTGTCGCTGCGCTCGAATACACCCGCCGGCCCCGCCGAGGCAACGATGGCATCCAGAATGACGCCGCGCGCGCGTTCGACGCCGGCGGTCAGAAACTGGATGACGATGACGTCGGCGTAGCGATCAACGATGAGACCCGGGAGAAAATCGGCCTCGGCGTGGATGAGGCGGCATGCGGTGGTGGTGCCGTCGGCCACGAGCGCGTCGCGCCGGCGCATCGCCGCGTGAACACGCTCGCTCCAGAATGCGTCGTCGATGGCGCGGTCATCCCACGCCAGCACGCGCACCGCGATTTTCGAGTCGGTATTGCAGTAACCGCGACCCAGAAAGTTGCCGCGGCTGTCGAGCACGTCCACGAGGTCGCCCGGCGCGGTCACGCCGGCTGTGCGCTCGATTGCACCCGAGTAGACCCAGGGGTGCCGGTGACGCAGCGATTTCTCGCGCCCCGCTTTGAGTCGAACTTCCGCCATATCAGACGTTGAAGCGGATGGTGAGGATATCGCCGTCCTCGACCGTGTAGTCCTTGCCCTTGAGGTAGTACTTCCCGGTCGACTTGAGTTTCTCCTCCGCACCGGCGGCCATCAGGTCCTCGTACTTCATGACCTCCGCGCGGATGAAACCACGCTGCAGATCGCTGTGAATGGCACCCGCGGCTTCGGGGGCCGAGGCACCGCGGCGCACGAACCACTGCCGCACTTCGTCTTCGCCCACGGTGAAGAACGACTGCAGTCCGAGTGCGTCGATGCACCCTGACGTCAACAGATGCAGCGCCGTCTCGGTAATCCCCATGTCCTGCATGAACGCCGCCCGCTCTTCTGCCGAATCGAGCGCGGCGATTTCAGATTCGGCGCGCACGGCAACCTGCACGAACGAAACCCCGAGATGTTTGAAGCGAGACGCGAGACTGTCGCGCAGCGAGGTGTCGGCGATCCCGTCATCACCCACGTTGAGCGCGATGATGCATGGTTTCAAGGTGAGAAATGGATAGCTCTGGATGAGCGCCGCGTCCTCCGCCGACACGCTCACGTTGCGCAGCGGCGTGTCCTTTTCCAGCGCTTCACGGAAACGCGCGAGCAGGGCCAGCTCCTTCTCGGCCTTCTCATCCTTCCCCTTCTTGAGCCCCTTCTCGATACGCTCGACCCGTTTTTCGATGAACACGAGGTCGTGCAGAATCATTTCACCGGCCACGAACTCCACCTCGCGCGCGGGATCCGGATTGCTCCAGATGTGGTACACCGCGTCATCCTCGAACACGCGCACCACCTGGCAGAACGCGTCCACCTCGCCCAGTTCACGCTGAGCATCGCTCTGCGAGAGCGAATTCTCCTCGATAGCGGGGATCAGTGCGACCTCGAGGCGGGCGCGCACCTGCTTCTTGGGTTTGTAGAAGGCCAGCAGGCGGTCGAAACGGGCGTCCTGCACGTCGGCAACGCCCTGCACCACCGCGCGCGCATCGCCACGGTTGCCGAGCGCGGACGGACCCACGAGAAGCGAGAACAAAGTTTTCTTGCCGGTCTGGGGCAGACCGATGATTCCGATTTTCATTTGTATCGAGACGACGTCTCAGTCGTCGGGAAGGTTGATGTAGAGGTCGTTGCCTTCGAACTCGACTGCGTAGGTCGGAATCGGCTCGTCGGCGGGAAATTCCAGTGCATCTCCGGTTTCGAGAGAAAAAACGGCGCCGTGCGTCGGGCACTCCACCGAGCATCCATCTTCGTGCAAGAACCCATCGGAAAGGCGCGAACGCGCGTGCGAGCAAATGTCACTGACCGCGAAGAAGCGCTCCCCCACGCGGGCAATCAATACCGGCACGCCGTTGGGCTCGACTGCTTTCATGACGCCGCGCCCGACGTCGCCCTTGTGACAGACTTTGACGCGCATGCAGCCGGATGAATCCTACGCGGCAGTCGCGGCCGTGGGTGCGGGCATTCCAAGCGCTTCGCGCACGCGGGCACCGGTGACTTCGCCGTCTTTGGCAACCATGGTGTCGCGGTTGATTTCGTCTTCCAGCGCGAGCTTGATCTCACCCTTGTTGACGAAGTTCTGCACGAACGCCATCACGTTGCGCGCGTACATCTGGCTCGAGTGGTACGGCACCGCGGACGGAATGTTGAGCGGACCGATCACGGTGACGCCGTGCACGCTGATGGTCTCGCCGGCCCGGGTCACGTCGACGTTGCCGCCGCGTTCCGCCGCGAGGTCCACCACCACCGAACCCGGCGGCATGCCCTTCAACATCTCACCGGTGATCAGAACGGGCGACTTCTTGCCCGGAATCGCGGCCGTGGTAATCACCACGTCGCTCTCCGCCACCTGCTTCGCCATGAGCTCGCGCTGCTTGCGGTAAAAGTCCTCGCCGAGTTCTTTGGCGTAGCCACCCTTGTCTTCCGCGCCGGTGGTCTCGACCGGCAGTTCCACGAATTTTCCGCCCAGGCTCTGAATCTGTTCTTTCACCGCGGGGCGGACGTCGTACGCGTGCACCACCGCGCCCATGCGCTTGGCCGAAGCGATGGCCTGGAGTCCCGCCACGCCGGCTCCAATGATGAACACGCGCGCCGGCGTAATGGTGCCCGCCGCCGTCATCATCATGGGCATGATGCGCGGCAGATGATCGGCCGCGATCAATACCGCTTTGTATCCGGCGATCGACGCCATCGAGGACAACACGTCCATGCTCTGCGCGCGTGTGATACGGGGCAGCAGCTCGAGCGCCATCAAAGTCGCGCGTGTCGATGCGAATTCGCGGATGCCTGCGGGCTCACCCAGCGGGTCCGCCATCCCGATCACGATCTGTCCCGCGCGGTAGCGACCCATGTCGTCGCGGCCGGCCGGATTGGCGCCGGCGACGCGCACGTGGGCCACGATCTGCGCGTTCGCGAAAATCTCGTCGCGCGTGGCAAGGCGCCCACCCTTCTGCTCGTACTCGGCGTCGCGATAGCCGGCCGCTTCACCCGCGCCGCGTTCCACCCAAACGCTGACACCCGACTTGGCGAGCGCCTGCACGACCGCGGGCACCATGGCGACACGGTTCTCGCCTGCAAATGTCTCGCGCGGCACACCCAGAACAATCGACGGAGTATCTGCCATGGTTTCCTCCACGAACTCGACCCCAAGGGCGGTAAAAGAAAGCGGCCCGGTCAAGATACCACGACCGGGCCGCCGACGGAAGCCCACTGGGCGGACAGACGCCCCTACAGGCCCATGCTGCGCTTGATGTACCTGGGCGACGGCGTGCCGAAAGACAGAATCTCGTCGTTCATCTTCTGCACGTTGACCTTCTTGTTCCTGGCCTCGTACGCCGCGCGGATGCCTTCCACTTCGGCGCTCCCGACGAAGTAGGTCGAGAGCTGCGTCGATGTGAGACAAGCGCGACGCCACTTGCCGGCCGCTTCACCGTCTTCCTGGTAGCCCTCGTTCATCATCATCGCCATGGCATCCTGCTCGGTCATGCCCTCGGTGTGGATCTTCTGGTCGATGATGGCATTGATGATCACGCGCAGGCGCATCTTGAGCTGCTGCATGTGGACTTCGGGACCGCCGAAGCCGGCCTCCGCCATCATCTTCTCGGTGTAAACCGCCCAGCCTTCCGCAAACAGTCCGCTCGAGAAGATCGCGCGCACCAGTGTGGGCGACTTGAACCGGTTCGAGTGCGCACCCTGCAGATAGTGACCGGGCATGGCTTCGTGCACGGTCAGGTTGTAGAGCATCTTGTCGTTGTATTCCTTGAAGAACGACTCCGTGCGCTCCTTCGTCCAGTCCTTCGGTGTGGGCGCGATGGAATAGAACGTGTCGGCATGCGGCTCGAGCGGGCCGGGGCTTTCGCAGTACGCGACGGCGACGCCACGCTGGAACTCGGGCATGACGATTACTTTCACCGGCTCCTTGGGAACCGTGACGAGTTTCTTGTCGCGCACGAACTGGGTCGCTTCGGCGAGTGCGGCCTTGGCCTTCTCGACGATGTCGTCATTATTGGGGTGGTTCAGCGCGATGTGATCGAGCACCGCCTTGTTCACGTACTTCATGTCCTTGAGCTTCGCGTCATCCTTCTCTTCCGGAAAATACGCTTTGAAGAGCGGGAGGGCGGTGGCGTACATGGCCTCCTGCGTTTTCTTGAGATCGGTCTGCGCGCGCGCGTAGACCTCTTCCTTGGAGAGATCGGAGTCGAGCGAGAAGCGCAGCTTCTTGCGCCACATCGCGTCGCCGAGGCGAAAATCACCGGTCGAGCGCGGCAGGAGATCCTTCTCCAGCCACTGGCCATACTCTTGGAGCGCGGCGATGGCGGCCGCGCGCGCCGGCGCGAGCTCCTGCTCCATTTTGGGCGACTGCGATACGAACTGCGTGAGGTCGTCCTGGATGAGCCCGATGTTGCCCTGGTTCTGCTGGATGGCGGTTTTGGTGTGCATTTCGGGCGGATTCTTGAGATTCGCTTTGGCCGCCGCAATGACGGACGGGATGGCTTCCAGGCGTCCTTTGAGGCTCGCGAGACGCTGGTCGAGCGGCGCAAAGTCGCGCGCGATGAGCGAGTAGATGGCGCTGCCCATGTTGTAATAGATGGGATTCCACTCGTGCTCCTTGAGCTCATCCGCTTCGAACACGGACCGCTCCAGATTCGACTTCAGAATTTCGTAGTCGATCTGGTTGGTCTGGCCGAGCGTTTTGGGATCGATGGCCGCGAGCTTCGCCAGGTAGTCCTTGCTCATCTGCGACTGCGCGGCGATGGCGCCCGCGGAGCGGTCAGTGAGCTGCGCGTCGTAGCGATGGTCGCCGAGCAGCGTGGCCGCCTCCGGATTCGCCTTGAGCATGTCCTCGACATAGGCGTTCGCAACCTTCTCGAAATCTTTGTCTGCAGCGCGTGCCGTCATGGCAACCCCGGCCATCATCGCCACGCCCAGGCACAGGATCAGTACTTTCATTCCTCGTTCCTTCCTTTGAGTGATTCCGTTGCGCGCTTTCAGCGCGCTTCTGGAGTACGCACTACCAGAAGACGGGGTTCCGTCATTTCTTCCATGGAAAAACGAACCCCCTCGCGGCCCTGGCCGCTTTCTTTCACACCACCATACGGCATGTGGTCGGCGCGGAACGACGGCACGTCGCCGACGATCACGCCGCCCACCTCGAGCTTGTCCCAGGCGCGTTGTGCCTTGTAGAGGTCGCGCGTGAAGACGCCGGCCTGGAGACCGAACACGCTGTCGTTCACGTCATCCAGCGCCCGGTCGAAGTCGGTGAAGCTCGACAGGACGGCGAGCGGACCGAACGCTTCCTTCGCGCACACATCGGCGTCTGTGGGGACGTTTTCCAGCAGGGTCGCTTCGAGCATGGCGCCCTGGCGGCGGCCGCCGGAAAGTACGCGCGCGCCGCGCGCGACGGCGGCGCGTATCCACGTGTCGAGGCGCGCCGCATCCTGCTCGGTGATCATGGGGCCGATGAAGGTTTCTTCTCGGCGCGGGTTGCCCGCCACCAGCTTCGATGTCGCGGCCACGAGGCGCGACTTGAAGTCGTCGTAGATGTTCCTGTGCACCATGATCCGCTGCACCGAAATACAGCTCTGTCCCGACTGGTAGAAAGCACCGACCACGATGCGCGCCACTGCATCGTCGAGATCGGCGTCCTCATCCACGATCACGGCAGCGTTGCCGCCCAGTTCGAGCAGCACGCGCTTTTTTCCGGCGCGCTGTTTCAGTCCCCAGCCGACATCCGGAGAACCCGTGAAGCTCAACAGCTTGATGCGGGGATCCTCGGCGAAGCGCGCCGCATTCTCGCCTTTCACCGGCAGGATGGAGAATGCGCCCGGCGGCAGGCTCGTCTCGGAAAGAATCTCACCGATGATGAGAGCGCCCAGGGGTGTGGCGCTGGCGGGTTTCAGCACGAAGGGACAGCCCACGGCTAGCGCGGGGGCCACCTTGTGCGCCACCAGGTTGAGCGGAAAATTGAAGGGAGTGATGAACGAACACACCCCGATGGGCACACGCTTCCACATACCGCGGTAACCGCGCGCGCGCGGTGTGACGTCCATGGGCAGCACTTCTCCCACCATGCGCGTGGATTCTTCCGCGGCGATGCGAAAGGTTTCGATCAGTCGATCGACTTCGCCGCGGCTGTCGCGGATGGGCTTGCCGGCTTCGATGCAGAGTGCTTCCGCGAGCTCGCTCCGGCGTTCCATGAAACGCCCGACGCAATGCGCAAGGACGTCGCGCCGCTCGTAGGACGCCAGCGCGCGCATGGGCTCGACGGCGCGCACGGCGTGCCCGATGGCCTCGTCCACCACGGCATCACTGGCGAGCGCGACGCGCGTCACCACTTCGCCCGTGAACTTGTCGCTCACGCCGAGGTCGGTGTTGGCGGGAACCGCGCGGTTGGCGAGATAGTAGGGGTAGCGGTCTTTCAGCACGTCATTTTCCCGGCTTCCCCGGGCACCGGATCGCAGTATACGACGGACTTTGTGACCACGGGCAGGAATTCGATGTCGTCGCAAGCATGCTGCCGTTGATCGGCAGTTTCGCCGCGAAACAGCCGCGCTAGAGCACGTCCGCTTTGATCATGTTGGTGGTGCCGGGAACATCCACCGGCACACCCGCGACCACCACAATTCGATCCCCGCGCTTCGCCACTCCCGCCGCCACCACGGCTTCTTTGGCTTTGCCGATCATGGTGTCGGTGTCCCCACCGCTGGCAATGCGTACCGACAGCGTGTTCCAGTACAACATCGTGCGCTTGAGCGTGGGTTCGTGCGGGCTGATGACCGCGATGGGCGTGGGCGCGCGGTGGTTGGAGACGAAGAGCGCGGTCTGGCCGGAGCGGGTGCAGCACAGGATGAGGCGTGCTCCGATTTCGATCGCGACGGCGCACGCCGAATGCGCAATCGCTTCGGTGATGCCCGTTCCCGGTTTGGGCGGCTGTTCGGCAAAACGCATCGCGTAATCGATGCGCGCTTCGCTCGCCTGCGCAATTTCCGACATGGTACGCACGCACTCCACCGGATATTTGCCGCTCGCCGTTTCTCCGGACAGCATCACTGCGTCGGTGCCGTCAAAAACGGCGTTGGCAATGTCCGCCGCTTCGGCGCGCGTCGGGCGCGGATTCTGAATCATCGATTCCAGCATCTGCGTGGCTGTGATCACGGGCTTGGACGCCGCCAGCGCCGCGCGAATGACGTCTTTCTGGACCAGGGGCACCTGCTGGATGGGAAGCTCGAGGCCGAGATCACCGCGCGCGATCATCACCGCGTCGGAGGCTTCGAGAATGCCGGACAGATTGTCGAGCGCTTCCTTCTTCTCGATCTTGGTGACGATGGGAATGTCGCTGCCTTTTTCGCGCAGGATCCGGCGCAGTTCCTGCACTTCTTCCGCCGTGCGCACGAATGACAACGCAAACCAGTCGGCGCCGGCCTGAATGCCGAAGGCAACACTCTCCAGGTCGCGCTTGGTCGGCACCGTTTCCGAAAGGCGCACGCCGGGCGCGTTGATCCCCTTGTTGGACTTGAGCTCGCCGCCGTTCACTACTTCACAGCGCACATCGGTATCGCTCTTCGAAACCACCGTGAGTTCGATCTCGCCGTCGCCCATCAGAATGCGGTCGCCCTTTTTGACGTCCGTGACGAGCGGTGGATAACTGATGGAGACTTCCTTCCAGTCACCGGGCACGGCGCGCGTGGTGAGCGTGAACGAATCGCCTGCTTTCAAGGTCGCCTTTCCCGCCGCCATCGCGCCGATGCGCATCTTGGGACCGGAGAGATCGAGCAATACCGGAACGTACACGCCGAGCTTCCTGGCCACTTCGCGCACGTTGGTCATCACGCGCGTATGCGTTTCGGGATTGCCGTGCGACATGTTGATGCGCGCGACATTCATGCCGGCGTGGATCAACGCGTCGATCATTTCGGGTGAATCGCTGGCGGGGCCGAGCGTGCACACGATCTTGGTGCGGCGGCCCGCGGTGGCGAGTAGCGCTTCGGATTTCATCTTGTTCAGCGTTGGCGATGTAACAGTAGTTGTCAAGGGAGTCTTTCCTTTTCCTTCGGTTCCACCGAGCCGCGCGACAACGCGCGTCGAAACAACAGGCCCACGAATCCGGTCATGCCGCCGCCCGCGACACCGATGAAGGGGACGAGCATGAACACGAAGAACTCCATGTCAAAACCCTTCGGAGCCCCGGCGAATTTTGCCGCCATCCACGGATTGTTGGCGAGCATTTGTTTTACAAAAAATGCCTGCACCAGGGTCGCGGTGGCGCCGTTCCACATGCCGATGACGAAGCCATGCTTGACGACACGCGCCGGCTCGCGCCGCGCGACGATAAAGGCGCTGGCCAGTACGATTGCACCCCAGGCAAAGCGATCGGTTCCAGGCGGGAACGCGCCTGTAACCACGAGTGCACCCATGATGGGACCAAGAATCGCGAGCGGTGCCAGGAGCTTCCAGTTCATGCCGCCTCCGGGGCGCGCGGCATGGGACGCACCGCGCCCAGATAGATGGCCCCGATGGCAATCAGGGCGCCCGTCAGCTCGAGGGCCGACGTCGGTCGGTGGAAGAAGAGCATGTCCCACGCAAAGGTGAGCGCGGGCTGCAGCAACAGAATGAGCGCGGCGCGCGAAGCGTCCACGCGGTGAAAGTTGCGCGAGATTATGATCCAGCCCAGCGCCTGGCACGAAACACCGTAGGCGATCAGGATCCCGGCGGTGTTCATGTCCGGGATGGCGAGCGATTCACGCCCGGCAAGTGCGGTCATGGCGAGCAGCGCGGCGGTGAATCCGCTCACCCAGGTGAGATTGGCCGGGGCCGAGAGACGATTGGGCTCGCGGCGCGCGCCGCGCAGACACAGGAGGTAGGCCGCGTAGCTGAGTGCTGTGAACACACCGAAGATGACGCCCGTGCGATAGGTGGCGTCGAAGTCCGCCCAGTTGAGCCCGACGAGCAGGAACAAGCCCGTTATCGCGATGGGAATCGAAATCAGAAAGCGCAACGTCGCCGGTTCCTTGAAAATCAGAATGCCCGCTGCCGCCATGAAGAACACCTGGAAGTTCCCGAGGATGGTGGCAAGCCCGGGCCCCACGTAGTGAATGGACCGATGCCAGAAATAGATATCGGCCGCGAACGCAAAACCGCCAAGCAGCACCCAGCGCAGGTTCTTCCAACCGCGCCAGAATGAATCGCGGCGCGCGAGCGCAATCGCCAGAAGCGCGATGGCGCCAAAGAGATTGCGGTACACACCGGCCGCGGTCGGTCCGATGTGCGCAATCTTCACGAACACGCCGGAAAAACTGATGAGGAAACTGCCGGCTACGATTTCGAGCTCGGCGCGGTGCGAGTGTGACGATGGTTCGCCCATGGTCAGCGCGTGGCACGCACTCGCGCGACGCCGCGAGGCGCCGTGCCGGAAGCATCCAGGAGCTCAAACGTGACGCACGGGAAGCGCGATGTCTCCGTGGAACGCATCGCTTCCGCGAGGCGCTCGTGCAGCTCCGGCTTCCACTCGGTCCACTTCGTGATATACGCCTCGGCCTTCTTCACGTCGCCTTCGGCCTGGATCTCGAGGACATCGCGCAACATCGACGCCACCGCGCCATGGAACTTGTCTTCATGCACGGCGAGTCGTCCGCTGTTGGAATCGAATGTCATCACGGCGTGCGCCATGAAGTAGTTGAACTGCATGAGCTCCATGGTCTGGTACGGCTGCGAACGGTCGGGCTGATTCTTGTTGAGTGTCCGCCGTACGCCACTGGCGTAGAGCGGATGCATGTCGGCCTCAGTGTAGTAGCCGATCTTGCGCAGCTCGGGTCCGAGATAGAGCGACACCAGGTCGGACTTCATCTCTTCGTAGACGCTCGACGCCTGCTCCAGCGCGAGGTCGAGATCGCGTCCATCACGCGTGCGATCCACACCCAGGTAATGACCGATCTCATGCCACAGTGTGCGGTCACTGTTGCCTTTGGACGTAAAGGAAGACACGAAGCGATCCTCGACTGCGGCGGCGTAGGCAGCGCGATTCGCAGCAAAGAGATCGGGCGACTCCATGATATTGCGCCGCAGAAGAATGGTGCGCCCGTAACGGCGCGCGGGTCCGGCGTCGTTGGGAAGAATGCTTGCCGTATTGGCGCTGCGCGCCTGGCCGAAATCGGCCAGCACGTCGTACAGACCGACGGGGATGTCGGAGCGCACGCGCTTGTGCGCCTTGCCCTCGTCATACGGCAGACTGTCTTCAAGCTTTTGGAGCTGCGCGGTGGCAGCGTGCAGGGCCTCACTCCGCTCGCGATCGAGCACCATGACACTGAGCGCAAAGTATGTCTTCGATCCGTAGAGCTCGTCGTCGTAGTTCTCGTACGAGCCGATCTGCGCATTCAGTGTCTTGAATCTCCCCGTAACCCACGACGCATCGCCCGACTCGTAGTCGTTACTCACGAGATCGCGGGCGCGGTTGTGGAGGTAACTCGCAAAGTCGGCGTCTTCGGGCTCAATCTCATCCCCCGCCTGCATGAGCAGCCGGTAACACGACTCGAGCTGATCAGCGAACGCCACCGGGTACGGCACCGCATAAAATGCTTTCTCGTCCGGGTGCTTCAGCATGGTTTCGAGATTCGCGCGCAGCCCGGGCTGCAGACCGTCGATCAACGGGTGCGTCTCGAGCGTCGCGAGGTCCTTCTGCAGCGATTTTCGATCCGCGCGCCGCACCACGGTGCGAGCTCCGAGCAGGGCGCTGCGCGAATCCGGGTGCGCCTGCAGGAAGGCGTCGAGCTCGTCCTTGGTCGCGTCCGCTGGATAGTGACTTCCGCCCTTGGGCGGCATACCGATGGGCAGGAACGGTCGGCGCTCGTTGTCGAGCATGCGGGCCACCGGGCCGCGATTCATATAATAGAGGGTGATCAGGTTCTGCGTTGCCGCGGGTGAGCCCAGACGCTGGTCCAGCGCATACAGTTGCGCCCGCGCCGCCACCGCTCCCGGATAACGTTGTTCCTCGTACAAATCCTCGAAGATCTCCCCGGCCTCGAGAAGTTTGCTCACCGTCACGCGTTCGCGCGCCGTGAGCTTCGAGATGTCGGGTGCCAGGTGCGCTATGAGCGTCTTGTCGATGACGGGCTGGCTCTCGGTGAGCGGGAGATAGCCGGCCGGAAGTTGAACGGGTGACGAGGATGCAACGGTGCTCATTGTGACGCTCAACGCCGCACACGCGGCCACGAGTGCAATGCGTCGGTACTTCATTCGTTCTCCCAGTGCGGGTCCGCCTCCGGGTATTTGGCCAGATAACCGCGGAACATCTCCTTGATCTCCTGCAGACGCTCCGACGTGCGCGCTTCGAAGCGCAGCACGAGTTCGGGCAGATTGGACGAGGCGCGCACCAGTCCCCATCCGTCGTCGAAAATCACGCGGGCGCCGTTGATGTCGACCACGCGCTTGAAGTCGCGCTTGAGCTCGGCGGTCAACTTGTCGACGACCTGGTACTTCACTTCGTCGGCGCATTTGACCTGGATGGCGGGCGTCGAGAGGTATGTCGGCGTTCCCGCCATGATCTTCGAGAGCGATTCACTGCGCGCCGCGACATATTCCGTGAAACGCAGCCCCGAATAGATGCCGTCGTCGAAACCGTAGTAGTTCTCGACGAAGAAGACGTGCCCGCTCATCTCCCCCGCCAGCGCCGCCTTCTCTTCGTGCAGCTTGGCCTTGATGTGCGAGTGCCCCGTCTTCCACATGATGGGCACGCCACCGTGCGCCTTGATGTCGTCTTCGAGCGCCTGCGTGCACTTCACGTCGAACACGATCTTGCCGCCGGGCTGGCGTTCCAGGACCTGGCGCGCGAGCAGGATCATGTAGCGGTCGGGCCAGATCACGTCGCCCTTTTCATCCACCACGCCGAAGCGGTCGCCGTCGCCGTCGAAGGCCATGCCGAGATCGGCGCCTTCTTCGCGCACGCGCTTGCCCAGAATCTCAACGGTATCTGTGCGCGCGGGGTCGGGCTCATGGTTGGGGAAATCAGGATTCAGATCCGTGAACTGTTCGATCACGTTCACGCCCGCGGCGCGAAAGATACGCGGTGCAAATGCGCCCGCGGTCCCGTTGCCGGTGTCGATCACCATCTTGAGCGGACGCTTGATCTTCACGCGCGAGACGAGATCGTTCTGGTAGTCGTCGATGATCGACGCTTCTGTGTAATCACCATGACCGGTCACGAAATCTTCGCGCGCGATGATGTCGTAGAGTTCCTGGATCTCGCTCGCCACCAGCGTGGACGAGAACCCCGCCCCGAGCTTGAGGCCGTTCCAACCTTTGGGGTTGTGGCTGCCGGTGATCATGGCGCCACCCTTCACCTTGAAGCGGTACTGTGACCAGTACATCATCGGTGTGAGACACATGCCGACCATGATGACGTTGCGGCCGGTCGCGCGCAGTCCTTTCACGAGCCCGTCTTTGATTTCCACCGAGCCGAAGCGGCAGTCGTAGCCGACCACCATGTGTTCGACGTCTTTGCGCGCGAGAAAGGTTCCGAAGCCGCGGCCGATCCACTCCGCCGTGATTGGATTCAATTCTTCATCGTTCACCCGTCCGCGAATGTCGTATTCGCGGAACATGGTTTTCTTGAGCAGTGGCACGTCGCTGTCCTTCCTTATATAGGGTCTTCGGGGCGCGGGCGGAACTCTTAGCAGGGTGCTGCTAACTGCGCGTTTTGTGATCGACGGCGCGCACCTTGACGCCGGCCATCATCGCGTACGCGCGCATCAGGTCGCGCTCTCCCAGTCCTTCGCTGGACTCGGGCGCGTAAACCCGGATGCGGATGGGATCGAGATTCAGATTGAGCGCGTCGAGCGTGCGCCACTCGTCGACATAGGCTTCAACCCACATGTGGCCGACGAACGCCTTATCGCGCTCGCTGTAGGCCAAACCCACCACGGGGCGCGCGGGAATGCCGGCGGCGCGCAGAATGGCGGTGGTGAGGAGCGAGTGTTCTGTGCAGTCACCGGTGCGCGTACGGTACACGTCCAGGGCAGATGCGTAGCCCTGCTCCATGTTCTTGTGCGTGATGTGATCTTCCACCCACGCCGCACACGAGCGCGCGAGCACCCACGCGTCCGAGCGGGTGGCCTTTTTCAGGCTGTCCGCCACGGCCTCGATTTCGGGGGCGTCGCACTGCACGAAGCGGTCGGGTTTCAAGAAGACGTCACGCCTGTCCCCGGTAGCGGTTTCTTTTTCCGCGAGCGCGCGCGTCAGTTGCAGTGTCACTTCCTGTCCAGCGCGCGAAACCTCGAGCTGGCTGGGGCCGCTCATCGATCCCGGCGGGGGCGTGCGCGGAAAATCGAGCACGAGCGTGATCGCCTCCATGCGCGAGGCCGGAACCGGAAAGCCGGGGCAAGGCACCATCGATTGCTTGATGATGTCGAAACTGGGCTCGATTTCGGTAGCTTCCAGCTCCGCCGGTGTCATGCGCACGATCTCGATTTCGACGCCGAGTTGGCGCACCAGGGTGCGCTGCGAGGCGTGGTTTCCCTGCGCCGCGTACCACGAGGTCGACGACGCCGTCTCCGCCCCCGCGTCGTATTCATCGACGGGTATGACTTCGCGTTCAGTGTTGCCGATCGGCATTTTCAAACTCTTGCCGCGCACGAGGCGACTGGCGCGAAAATCGCCCTCCGAAATATCGAACACCGTGATGGTGGTTTCCGGCGCCGCGCCCGAGAGCCAGTGCGACACCAGTTCACGTCCCACTTTTTCGCTGACGGCGTTCGGGTTCCACGCGATGACGCGGTGCCGCGTCGATCCACCGGCGCTGGTCTCATAACGAAGCGAATCGCCGTCGAGGACCGCCGTGGAAGTGAGATTGGAGACGGTGCTCTGCATGCGCGCGCGCGCGAACTTCCCGGCCGGCGTGCACGCTTCCTCGGTGAGGATCGACATCGCGAGTGGCGTGCCCATGCGCGAGAAGCTCAGATTCATCTGGGCCTGGAAGACGATTTCCTCGGCGCCCTTGAGCCAGCGCTCCGACGCGGTGCCGACCGCGCTGCCGCCGATGCGGATCACAAACCAGTCTTCGTCGGCCGAGGCGGGCAGCTGGGGGCCGGCGGCGCCGCCCGGTAGGGCGGCCACGAGCAGGATTCCGAGGCCCAACAGGGCACCCCGGGTGCGGTGGCGAGAAGTAGTCATCACCGCAACTTACCACGCCGGGGCCGGGCTGGCCAATGTCTTCAAAAAGCGTTGGACGGCCACCGGATCGGCCATACATGATTCGTCCGGAGGCCCCATCCAACCCTCGAATTTGAGCCACGGAGTCCATCCCAAGATGCGTTCAGCCCGGTTATCGGTCGCGTTCGTCGCGCTAATGCTCGCGATCGCCGGTTGCGGCGGCAGAGCGTCGGTCAACCAGGCCTCTGCGCCACCATGCGAAACGCGGGTTCCCGCCGCGCACCCGACTGACACCGTGACTGTGGTCGTGTTCAACGAAATCAATCCGTTGCACGCGCCCGTTCCGCAGAATCGTGACGAGCAGTTCGTCTTCTCTCATCTATACGAAACACTCGTGACAATCGATTGCCACGGCGTTGTTCAACCCGGACTCGCAAAGTCATGGAAACCCGGAAGTGACGGTTGGCTTGTCGAGCTTCGCGACGGAGCGCAGTACTGGGATCAAACCAAGGTCGCTGCTGAGGATATTGTCCGGAGTTTTGAGCCCGCCATTCGCGCCGGCGTTGCCATTACTTCGGTCGATGTTGTCGATGATCATACAGTCTTGATCAAGGGCGATCACGGTCCGCCGGATATCAAGCTGCTCGCTCTTCCTATGGTCGCCATTCGCAACGAATGGGGCGTTACGGGTCCTGCGATCGGTACCGGCCCTTGGCAGTTCAACACTCACATACCGTTCGCCGAAGCCGTCGCCATTGAACCTGTCGTGGGATCGCTCGGTCCAGTCGTGCGTTTCGTCCAGGCGAGTCCGAGCGATGCGAAGGATCTCATCGCAGGCAAAGCCGACGCGATGATTACGGATGATCCTGCCGGCATCGACTATGCGAAAGCTAAGGCCAAAGTCGCGATGGTGCCGTTGACGTGGGATAAGGCATATGTACTAGTCGATCCTGTACGATTGACCACCATACCCACCGGTTCCGTTTGGCCTGAGATACCGGCAGAAGTAAGAGATGCATTGGCACGCGACGCCGTCCCCGTTGATTCCAGAGCCTGGAGCAGCATCCTGGAGAGATCGTGGACAGTTGCTCCCTCCCGGACCAGGCGTTTCAATTTGACCAGCGCCTCGGCGACCAACCAAGTGGTGTTCGCCGCCGGTGACCCGACGGCACGCAGCCTGGCCGAGCGAATTGTTGCTCTGGTCGCGATGGATACGACGACATCGTGGGAGGCGCGCAGGGTCAGAAGAGCACTGCCGGGCACGCCCGCGGGGTCGAAAGCGATTGCGTTACGTCCCAACCAATTTGCAGAACGCCTGCAAACGAGCGCAGGCAACACGACCTTCATCATTTCACTTTCGTGGAATGCTGATTTTCCGCTGGTCGCGTCTCGCTACCAGCAATACGCGCCGTGGCTAGTTGATTTACCTCCGGCCTCAGATGCGCTGCTCCCGCTTGTTGAAACACGCCCTCATTTCATCGCCATGAGCGATCGGATCGGATTCGCACATGATGAGATCGGCAACGTTCGCATCTTGATCTCGCAACCGGAGCGTGCGAGATGAAACTTCGCTCCCAACTTCTCTCTGCGTTTCTCGTCGGGTCGCTGGTGCCGCTGGTGGGGCTGGGGCTCGTCGTGCGGCATGAGATGACGTCGCGGCTGACGGCGCAGGGGCAGGCGCGGGTGGATGCGCTGGTGAAGGTGATCGAGGGCGACATTGCGCGTGAGACGGATCAGGTGCATGCGTCGCTGGCGCAGATTCGGGACGCAGCGTCATCGGACAATCGTTTTCGACGTGCCGCCGTGGACAACGCGGAGAGTGAACGTCGGTATTTGCTCGACTACGCGGGCAACGCAATGCGGCTTGCGGGCCTCGACATGTTGCAGATCCAGGATGCGAATGGACGCGTTGTGAGCTCGGGGCATTTTCGAAATGATTACGACCGGCTCGAGCCGGAGCTGCCGCGTTTTCTCGGTGCGTTGCCGGATCATGCGGCACTGGTGCGTGCGCGCACACCGGGTGAACCGATCCTCGTGCTGGCTGCGGCGGATTCATTGGTGGTGGGCGGCAAACGGTTCTCATTGGTAGGTGGTGTTGAGGCGAGTCCGCTGCACACCTTCACGGGCGGAAATTCGCTCCAGGTTTCATTGCTGATTCCGGGTGAGCCGACTGTGGGGCCGGACTCCACTTCGTCGCGCGCCATTGTGGATGCGATCGCGGTTCCATACTTCAATGCCGAGACCAAAGTATTTCGCATGGGCGCCTTCCGCATTACCAATGACCTGTCTGAAATTGCTGTGCTGCGACGGAGTGTCGACCGCTGGTTCATCATTGCGCTCGCGGTCACGGCGCTGGTGGTGGTGTTGCTTGCGAGCTGGCTGGCGTCGCGCGTGAGTCGGCCCGTGGTGGAGCTCGCAGACCAGGCAGCTCGCATCGATCTGGACAAGCTCAACGTGGTGTTCGACACCGGGCGCACGGATGAGGTGGGAACGCTCGCGAAGGGGCTGGCTGCGATGACCTCACGTTTGCGCGAGAGCACATCGCGCCTCAAGGACGCGGAACGCCGCGCCACCATGGGCGATCTCGCGCGCCAGGTGAATCACGACATCAAGAACGGTCTCACCCCCATTCGCAATGTCTTTCGCCACATCCTGCAGCACGCCAACGAGGAGCCGGCGCGGCTGACCGAAGTGGTGCGCGAACGTTCGGCGACGGTCGAGGAAAGCATCAACTATCTTGAGAATCTCGCCTCCAACTACGCGAAGCTCTCGCAGCGGGGCGCACGAGAGCGTTGCGACCTGAACGAAGTCGTGCGCCAGGTCGCGGCCGGCGCGCGCGGAACCGCGCGGGTGGAAACCACACTCGCCGAGGGCGCGTTCATCGAAGCGGATCCGGTTTCACTGCGGCGCATCGTCGAGAACCTGGTGGACAATGCAGTCGACAGCCTGAAGAACGGGAGCGGCACGGTCACGATTGAGACCCAGGTGGTGCGCGACGGTGCGAAGCCACGCGTGCGCCTCGCCGTCACCGACACCGGGTCGGGCATGAGCCTCGCGCAGCGCGCCCACATCTTCGACGATTTCTACACCACCAAGTCCGACGGCAGCGGTCTCGGCCTCTCCATCGTGCGCCGCCTGGTGATGGATCTGCACGGCTCGATCACGGTGGATAGTGTCGAAGGCGAAGGCAGCCAGTTCCAGATCGAGTTTCCGGGCATGGTCCCTGCAAGGACAGAACGCTGATGGCCCTCGTTTTGATAGTTGATGACGTACGCACGCTGGCCGACCAGTACGCGTACGACCTGAAGCGTATCGGCAAGCACGAGACGCGCGTGGCGTCGTCGGGCCAGGCCGCGTTGGATACGATGGCGGTCGAGCCCGTCGACTGCGTGATCCTCGACCTGGAAATGCCGGGCATGGATGGTTTCGAGGTGCTGCGTCGCATGCAGAAAGACGGAATCGAGATTCCCGTGATCGTCTACACGGGAACCGGCGACTTCGACCGCTGCGTGCAGGCCATCAAACTCGGCGCCACGAGTTTCATCGACAAGAGTGAAGCGATGGAACGTGTCACGCACGAAGTCGAAAGCGCCATCGAACGCGCGCGACTGCGCGACGAAGTGGCGACACTGCGCCGCGACCTCGGGACCGGCACCACGCTGGTGGGCTCGAGCGCGCCCATGCGCGAACTGGGTGCGCGCATTGCCAGGGTGGCCGCCATTCCGAGTCCCGTGCTCATCATCGGCGAGAGCGGCACGGGCAAGGAACTGGTCGCGCGGGAGATTCATCGGCTGGGGCCGGGCGAGCGGACTCCGTTTGTCGCCATCAACAGCGCGGCCCTTCCCGAAAATCTGGTGGAGAGTGAGTTGTTCGGCCACGAAGCCGGCGCGTTCACGGGCGCCAGCCGCACGCACCGCGGTGCTTTCGAACGCGCCACCGGCGGCACGCTATTCCTCGACGAGATCGGCGAACTCCCGCCCGCCGTTCAGGCCAAGCTATTGCGCGTGCTGGAGCAGAACGAAGTCACGCGCGTCGGCGCCGAGCGCGCCCTCAAGGTGAACGCGCGCGTGGTGGCCGCAACCCACCGTGATCTCGAGAAAGAAGTCGAAGCGGGCCGCTTCCGCCGTGATCTTTTCTTCCGTTTGAACGTGCACGTGGTGGCGCTGCCGCCGCTGCGTGATCGGCGCTCCGATATTCCCGAGATCGCCAATGCCCTGCTCGCCGTCACCTGTGAGCGCTTCCGCGTTCGGCGCAAGCGCCTTGACCCCGCCGCGCTGGACGCGCTCATGGCCTACGACTGGCGGCACAACAACGTGCGCGAGCTGCGCAACGTGATCGAGCGCATGGTGCTGGCATCGGATGAGATGTTGATCACCGTCGATCACGTTCCCGCCGAGATCCGCGACGCCGCCGCCCACGTGATCCCATCCGACGGATCGTTTCGCGACCGCCGCAACGAGGCGGAACGGGAAATCATCGTGCGCGCACTGGAGGAAACGGGATGGAACGTCCAGCGCGCGGCCAGGAACCTCGGCCTCGCCGACCACGCCAGCCTGCTCAAGATCATGCGCCGGCTGGGACTCAAACGCGGCAAGAGTGTGGATTAACGGACACATGACAGGTCCGCAGGCTGTGTTCCAGCAGACACATTGAGAGCAATTGCGGGCCTTCTTCTTCTCTCCCCAACAACTTTATCTCGCTGAATTAACGTGAGTTCACATCGCTCCTTGCCATCGGCACAGGTGCAGGTAATCGGATTGCGATGTGGTCCTTCGAGGTCCAAGTGGCCCAGGAGGTTAGATCATGTCATTCAATTCGCAGAAGACTTACCCGACTATCGTTTGTGTTTTCGCAGCGCTGTTGATCGTCGCCGGTTGCGGCACGGACGACGACACCATCGTCAAGAAGGACAACAAGACAACGACCGAGACCGTCGCGCAGAAAGAGACGCCGGTCACGGTACCGCAGCCTGTCGTGCAGGAACTGCCCGTGGTTCCGCAGGTTGTCACCTATGAAATCGCCGAGCGTGCGTTCCTCGACGGCAACTACGACGATGCGGTCGTTCTCTTCACACGCTACACCGAGAACAAGCCCAACAATCCGTTCGGTCACTACATGCTCGGTCTCTCAGCATGGAAGGATGGGCGTCTCGACGTGGCGGAGACCGAGTTCAAGCAGTCGCTCCTGCTCGACGCCGGACACGTGAAGAGCTGTCTCAATCTGTCGCGCGTACTGCTGGAAGCGCATCGCCCGACCGAGGCACTGTCCGTGCTCGACCGCGCGCTGGAAATTGATTCCACGTCGGGTGCCGCGTACCGCCTCAAAGGCAATGCGCTCACCGACCTCGACCGCAATGATGAAGCGGTCGTCGCGTACCAGAACGCGATCCAGCTCGACCCCGAGGACGCCTGGTCGATGAACAACCTCGCGTTCATCCGCATCCAGCAGGGCCGCTACGACGAGGCGGTCCCCGCGCTGGCCCGCGCCACGGAACTCCGCAAGGACGTGCCCGTGTTCTACAACAACCTGGGCATGGCGCTGGAGCACGGCGGTCACTACGCGGCGGCCGCCGAGGCCTACGGGTTCGCGGTGAGCCTCGACGGCTCCAACACGAAGGCCGTGCAGAACCACGACCGTGCGCTCACCGTGCGCGACGATCCGTCGATTCCCGCGGTCGACCTCACGGCACTGGCGCGTGAGTTCGAGAGCCGTGTCCTGGAAGGAACGCTGGCCACGACGATTCCCGCCGCGGCCGATTCGGTGGTGGCCGGTCAGCCCCGCTGAGCTCGCACCACGCCGACGCTACCATTGCCGGCGTGCACAAAGCCTGCACAGCAATGCAATGAAAAGAGCCCGGAGCGAAATGCTCCGGGCTCTTCCCTTTTCGCCCTGGCTCTGAAACTACAGGACGTCGATCTTGCGACCCATGCGCTCCGCGCTCTTGGGCAACGTCACATACAGAATACCGTTGTCCATCCTGGCGGTCACGTGGTTGCGGTCGATGCCGTGCACGTTGAAGCTGCGCTCGTAGCGCGTCGCATAATACTCGCGACGGACCAGGCCGCTCTTCTGCGTGTCTTCCTTGGTCTCCTTCTTCTCGCCCTTGATGATCAAGGTATCGTCTTCGTAGTTGACCTCGACGTCACTCTTCGCGAGTCCGGGCATCTCGAGCTCGAGAATGAACGCGTTCTCCGACTCCTGGACGTTGGTGCGCGGCAGGCGCGCGGACAGCTGACCGTTGTCGTCGAAATCGGCAAGGCGGTCGAGCGTGGGCAGCCCCCAGTTGAGGCGCTCGAAAATCGTATCCAGAGGTGACGAATACGGCGTCATCTGGCTTTCCCGTTTTATGAGTTTCATTGGAATTCTCCTCCTGTGAATTTCGGGTTTCATACGGAGGCGATTGCACACCGGATGCCAGTGGCGGTTGCCAACGCACAATGTTATAGGACAATACTTTACGAACACTCGCCCGCGCCGGCGCGGGCGCAACCCGAGGGCGACTGCCAATTCTCGCTGACAGATATTCCGGAGTTTGTAGCGTATTGTCACCCGCGCTCAGGCGCTGGCGACTTCGTCGTGCTGGGTCGGAGCCGAGTGGCGCGGCTCGTCGAGGCGAATACTGATGACCCATCCCACGATGGCAGAAAGTCCGCCAATGACGAACAGGGTTCGATAGCCGAACAACGCCACGATCGCGCCACCCAGAATCGGGCTCAGCATGAAGGGAAACGTCAGGGAGTTCATGAATCCGATGTAGAGGGGGCGTCGCTCCCGCGGCGCCGCTTCGAGCAGATAGGTGTGGTTGGCGATGAAGCGGCCCGCGCGCACAAATCCATTGAGCAAGAATGTGAGCGCAACCACGGCAAACACACCGGGCGCCTCCTGGGCGTGCGGGCGCAGCCACGCCAGGAGGAGGATGACGACAGGCGCCACCACGCTGATGGCCGCGGTCGAGACGAAGACGATGCGATGCCCGCGCCTGTCGAGAAGGGGCCCCCAGATCAGGTTCGACAACACGCCCGCACCCATCCAGATCGACACGAACACGCCCACGCTGGCCTGCGAAAACCCGAGCTGCGCGAACGCAAAGGTGGCGTAGAACGGAAAGCACATCGCGGTGAGCTGGTAGAAGATGCGCATCCACAGAAAGGCCCGGTAGTCCGGGAGCGACTTGAGCATGGCAAAGCCGTCGGCGAGCAGCCGGCGCAATGGGGTCGGCGGCGCGACATGGTGCGCGGGCGGCTCGTCCACGAACAGGTAGGAGAGCACGCCGGTGGCCGAGATGACCCCGCCGATGATGATGAGAATGCCGTAGTCGTAGGGAAAGACGTGACCCGCCAGGTGGGTTTTGAGCGCGAGTGCGTTGACGGCGCGATAGAACGAGGTGTTGGCCCACAGCGCGCCGGGGTCACCGCCCAGCACGGCCGCAATCAGAATGCCGGCAAACACGCCGAGAATGCCGCCCATTACACGGCGTCCGCCGAAGAAAGCGCCCCGTTGATTGACGGGAACGGTCTTGGATGTGATCTCGAGGAACGGCACTCCCGCCACGCCCGACGCAAAAGCGTTCAACGCGAGTCCCCCGATCACACAGGTGAGCACGATGCCCCGGTGCGAAGGATCGATGAGAAACACGCTCACGCCAGCGCCCACAAAGCCGATCAATCGAAACGCGGCCGACGCGGCATAGATGGGAAGCACGCGCCGACGCGTCTGCGCGATGCCGGCCACGAATACCTGTGGCAGAAACCACCCCGCCGTGAAGGCCGCCGTGACCAGGCCCACCACAATACTCGAGCCACCGAAGGTGGCAATGAACACGGGCAGCACTGTGAACGGGTCGACGAAGGCGTTGCCCAGGTTCACCAGCATTCCGTTCATCACGCCGAGCGTATTGTTGCGGCGCGAAATCTTTGTCGGGGATGCGTTGCTCACGATGTGAGCGCGAAGTTATCGCGGCGAAGCGAATCGTGGCAAGGGTTGAGTGGCGTCGCGTATACTGGGGCGGTCATGCCCGCCATCAAAGGCATCGGAATCGACTCGGTACAACTCGCGCGGATTGCGCGCGTCCATGCCGAGTATGGCGAAAAGTTCCTGGCGCGCATTCTGACCGACGCCGAGCGCGAGTACGTGGCGCGCTGGGCCGACCCGGTGCCCCGCATCGCCGGCCGCTTTGCCGCCAAGGAAGCATGCATGAAGGCGCTGGGAACCGGATGGGGTGCGGGTGTGCGCTGGCGCGACATCGAGGTGCGCCGCGGTCCCGCCGGAGCGCCCGTCGCCCACCTGTCTGGCCAGGCCGCGCGCCATCTTGCCCGCTTGGGGGGCACGCACGTGCACGTCACCATCACCCACACCGACGATCACGCCATGGCGATGATCATCATCGAGTAACGCGGCGCGTCACGCCCAGCCCCGGCCCGTCGGGCAGCACCAACCGCCCGTCCTTCACACCGACGCCTTCGAACGGGTCATTTTTCAGAAGCAGATTGCCATCCAAATCCGCGTAATCGCACAGCGGGCTCAGGTGCGCGGCTGCCGTCACCCCCAGCGAAGTCTCCAGCATGCAGCCGATCATGATCTGCAAACCGTGGGCGCGGGCGCGCTCGATCATGGCCAGAGCCGGCGTGATGCCACCGCACTTCATGAGCTTGATGTTGATGCCGTGCCCCTGATCGCGGCAGGCTTCCACTTCTTTGACGCCCACAATGCTCTCGTCAAGGATCACCGGGATGGGACAAACGCGCTTCAACTCGCGCAGGTCGGCCTCAGCCGCGTGCGGAAGCGGCTGCTCGCACAGTTCCACCCTGCGGTGATGGAGTTCGCGCGTCCTCTCGATCGCGATTTCCAGGTCCCAGCCCTCGTTGGCATCCACGCGCACGATCTTGCCGCTGCGCGCGATGACGCGGTCGAGGATCTCCATGTCGCCGGGGACACCGACTTTCACCTTCAGAATGGAATAGGGCGCGGCCGCGTCCACCTTCTGGTCGATCACCTCGGGCACGTCGATCCCGATGGTGAACGAGGTGGCGGGGGCTTTCGCGGCATCGGCACCGATCAATCTCCACACCGGTTGCGACTCACGGCGGCCACGAATGTCCCACAGCGCCATGTCGAGCGCCGCTCGCACCGATGCGCTGGCGCGCAGCGCGCGGTGCAATGCCGACGCGGGGTCGTTGAGGCGCGCACGCACCGCTTCGCTCTCGCCGTCGAGAAAACGGCCGATGGAATTGATGGCGGCGCGCACAGTCATCGCGGTCTCGCCGTAGAATTCCTGCGGCGACGACTCCCCGATTCCTGTGACGCCGTCCGCCGTGAGCGACACCACGAATATCTCGCGGTGCACCTTGGTTCCACGCGCAATCCGGAACGGATTGGCCGTCTCCACCTGGAGGGGTTCGATCTCGAGGCGCATGTGATCTCCTCTGTTGTCCCTGCGGCGCTAGTCGAACTCGTCGACGATCACGCCGACGAGACGCTTCAGCACGTCGTCGAGGGTCGTCATACCGGTCAGATTTCCCGCCGCGTCGCGCACCATCATCATGTGGCGGCCTGCTTCACGCATGTGCACGAGGATGTCGGAGATACGCGCGTGTTCGGCGACAAAATACGGCTCCCGCAGCGAATCGCGCAACGTTTCGCGGCTGGGGTTGGTCACGTACTCGTGCACGGAGAGAATTCCGATCACGTTCGAACGCTGTCCTCGATACAGCGGATAGCGTGAAAAACCCTCCCGCGCAATCACCTCCGCATACAGATCCGGAGACGCATCCGCGTCCAGCATCACGACGTTGGCGAGCGGTATCATCGCGTCGCGCACCGAGAGCGACTTGAGCCCTATGGCCCGTTCGATGAACGCCGTGGTCTCGGGCGCAAGCAGCCCTGCGCTGCGACTGTCGCCGATGTGCACGAGCAGTTCTTCCATGCTCACGGGTCGCTCGTCGCGCGACTCCCCGCCCGGCAGCTTTTCTGTGAGCAGCTCGGTAACGTGCGCGGTCGGGCGCACGAGTGGCATGAGCAACGTGGAGGCCGCGTGGATGGCATCGCTGAAAATCACCGTGGCCGCGGTGGCGTAGGACAGGAACAACGCCTTGGGAATGATCTGGTTGAAGATCAGCCACACCGGCACGAGCACAATGGTGGTGATGGTGGTGGCCGACTCGCCGAACCACCGCGCCGCGAGGGCCGTGCACACGGCGCTGCAGCCCACCTCGGCCAGAGTGTAGATCGCCAGCAGCGTCGTCAGCACACGCTCGGGGTCGGCGGATAGATCGAGCGCATGCTGGGCCCGCCGGCTTCCCGTCCCCGCGATGTGGCGCAGCTTGATGCGGTCAGCGGCGAAAAAAGCCGTCTCACACCCGGAGGCGATGATTCCGAGCCCGAACAGAAAGAGCGCCACAGCGATGAGCGAGAAATCACTCATAGCTTCTCCACCCTCAGCTTGCGTATACGGCTGGGCTGGGCCGAAATGACGTGAAAGCGCAACCCGTCCGACTCGATGGATTCGCCCTCGCGCGGAATGCGCCCCATCAGCCCCAGCACGTAGCCCGCCACGGTTTCGTGATACTCGTCGCGTAGCGCCGTCTCGAAGAGCTCGTTGAAGTGATCAATTTCCATGGTGCCATTTACGATGATGCGGCGTTCGTCGATACGCTGGAATGGCTGCGCGCGCGTGTCGCGCGCATCCCTGATCTCGCCAATCAACTGCTCCAGGATGTCCTCGATTGTCACCAGCCCCGCAAACGACGCGTGCTCGTCGATCACCACCGCGACGTGAATCTTCCGGCGCTGCAGCTCCGTGTACAGGTCGACGATAGCGGCGTTCTCCTGGATGAAGAACGCTTCGCGCATGCGGCGGCGCAGGTCTTCTTCCGTCCGCGCGGCGTTCGGGTCTACCAGGTCTTTCACGTGCAAGATGCCGATGACATCGTCGGGGGAATCACCATGTATGGGCATGCGCGAGCGCCGCGAGGAGCGGAACAGCGCGAGCAGCTCCGCGCGCGACGCGCTGACTGGCGCCGACGTGACGTGAATGCTGGGCGTCATGATTTCCTTCACCACTTTTTCGCGAAACTCGAGCACGTGCGAGAGAATCTCGTACTCGAAGTCGCCCAGCGATCCTTCCCGGCGCGCGAGGCGCACGGCGGTGAGCAGTTCTTCCCATGTGTATGACGGCCGCGCCGCGCCCAGACGGCGGCGAAGGGGGCCCGTGACTGCATCCGACAGGGCCGTGAGCGGGAGGCGAACGGGCAGGAGCACCGTGTGCATGAACGCGAGCGGAGCTGAAACCATGGGCCCGACCCGTTCCGCCCAGTGCAGCCCCAGCACCTTCGGCACCACCTCGGTGGCCAGCATGATCACGATGGACATGCCGAAAAACGCGATCCACAGCCCCGCTTCTCCGAACGCGCGCAGCGAAACCGACGTCGCGAAGCTCGCCGCGAATACGTTGACGGTGAGATTGCAGATCAGAATGGTGACGAGCAGCGCGCGCGGGTGCTCGAGCAGGCGCGCGGCCAGTTTGCCGCCGGACGAGCGTTCCTTCAGCGCACGAACCTGCGTGCGCGACAGTGAGAACAACGCTGCTTCGGAGCCGGAAAAGAACGACGAGAAAAGCAGGAGAACAATGAGGCCGAGAAAATAGAAGGGCAAAGAGCCCACGGGCGGAGGATCAGCCTCCCAGTTGCTTCAGCGCGGATTCAGCCTGTTTCGCTTCCTCGGACTTGGGATGTTTCGCCATGAGCGTTTTGAACGCCTTCTCGGCGAGACTGCGCTCCTCGAGCTGCACGTACGCGCGACCCATCTTGAGGTACGCCGCCGGCGCCAGACGCGACGCGGGGAAGTCGTGCGTCACCTTCTGGTACTCGCCCGCCGCCTCGAGATAGCGCTCCTGTGCGTACTGTGATTCGCCGAGATAGAAGTGAGCTTCGGCGATGCGTGGCGAATCGGGATACTGCGCAAGGAAATCCTGAAACTCCTGCGCGGCGAGCTCATAGCTGCCCTTGGTCACGTCGCTGTACGCGGCCTGATACGCCTGCTCCGCCGCATCGGGCTGTGCGGGACGCGACCCCAAACCGGGGCCGCGCCCACCCGTGCTGTTCATCTGCTGACTGTCGTCCATCCGGCTCACCAGAGTACGCACGGCGTCCTCCAGTTCCCGGATGGACTGCTGCAACTGCGCGTTGCTCGAGGTGCGCTGGTCGCTCTCCTCGCTCATGCGCGCTTCCAACTCGGTCAGCCTGGCCAGGATCACCCGTTGTTCCGCGCGAATTGTATCGGCCAGAAGCCCGGTGCGCTCCGTCGTAACCGGCCCCCTGAAGATCTTGGTGCCGTAACAACTCGAAAGCGCGGCCGTGGCGGCGGCCACGAACAACAATTGTGCGAAACGCGAGTGCATCCGAGGTCGTGCCTACTGACTGGCTACGAAATGCGCTCGGCGATTCTTGGCCCACGCACTCTCGTTGTGACCGTCGTCGAAGGGACGCTCCTTGCCGTAGCTCACGGTGTTTAGACGAGAAGCACTGACGCCTAGTGCGACCAGATACTCCTTGGCGGCATTGGCGCGCTTCTCACCGAGGGCGAGGTTGTACGCCTTGGTGCCGCGTTCGTCGCAGTGGCCTTCGATAGTGACATTGCCGACGGGAGCAGCCTTGAGCACTTTCGCGTTCTGCTCGAGCGTTCCCTTCGCTTCCGACGACAGCGCATAGCTGTCGAAATCAAAGAACGCGTCCACCATCGACGAAATATCCAGCTGGTCCGAGGGCGTCGTTCCGCCGGTATCGGTCGCGGGCATGTCCTCGACCTGAGGTGTGGTGGTGCCACCGGTGGGTTCCGTCGGGGGCGGTGCGGTTGTTGCTTTCTTGCCGCCGCAGCCGGCAATCGCCATCAGCGCGACGAGCGCCATGACGAACATCACGTGTTTACGAATCATTGCTTGTCCTCCTCGTTGACATCTTACTGGGGCCACCGTACCGGCCGCAGGTCGATGCCGTCAATCCTCACAAGGGTTTATCTTGATTAAAGTTAGGGGCTCGACCAATCAGGATCTGATCCCTGGGCCAATATACGCCGCCCCCCCGTCACGATGTCAACAACAGAAACGGTTTCGTCGCGTCCCCGCGCCGTGCAGACGAGGTGCCGCCCGTCGGCGCCCCAGCGCGCGTCTTCGTAGCTCGTGCCGTCCTTGGTGATGAGACGGCCGTCGCGCCCGTCCGGCGTAATCGTAGCGAGCTGAAACTCCGAGCCCATGCGCGTGGAAAATGCGATGAGATCGCCGCGCGGCGACCAGGCCGGCGATGCGCGGTACCCGCCGGGGAACGCGAGCCGACGCACGTTGCCACCGTCCTTATCCATGACGTAGAGCTGGGGGGTGCCCGAGCGATCCGACAGGAACGCTACG
The DNA here is from genome assembly GCA_964621155.1 of uncultured bacterium. Taxonomy (GTDB): domain Bacteria; phylum Krumholzibacteriota; class Krumholzibacteriia; order WVZY01; family JAKEHA01; genus JAKEHA01. The sequence goes on from CAZULB010000003.1 coordinate 41,204, forward strand.
TTGCTACCCGTCGGCGCCCAACTCGGGCTGGTGTCAATGGCGCGGTTATGGGTGAGCTGGTTCAGAACCTGTCCGGTCCTGGTGAGCGAATAGATCTCGGTATTGCCGTCCTTGGACAGGGCGGCCAGCAAGAGGCCGTTCTTCTTCGACCAGTCGGGCGCCGCGTTGGTGCCGCGAAAAGCTGCGATCGGCAGTGACTTGCCCTGAGCGATGTTACGAAGGTAGATGTCGGCCTTGCCGTCGCGGAAAGTGGTATACACCACGGCTTTGTTCCCATCCACCCAGCGCGGAGACAGGAGCGGCACGGTCTGGCGCACCAACGGACGCGGGTTGTATCCATCGTAGTCCGAGACTACCAGCTCCCACTTGTCACCGACGCGCCGCGTGTAGACCAGCTCTGTCGATGCGATGCCAGTGTTGCCCGTGACGAGCCGCACCACTTCATCGGCGAAATGGTGCGCGACTTTGCGGATCTCGGCATCGGTGACGCGATACTTCTTCCCGCCCATGAAGTCGTTGGATGCGAGGTCGGTGACGGTGCCTTCAAACGACATGCCGCCCCGGGCGTCGGCGAGCACTTTGCCGCGCACAACCACCGCGTTGCTGCCCGGTCTCATGCCGGCCGCCACCGGCTCTTCGCGCTGGATCGTGAACAGTCCCGTGAACTCCAGGTCTTGCAGCACGATCTGCTCGAGACGCTGCGCCTTGGCCTGGAAGGCGCCCTCGCCGCTGTAGCGCGGCATCCACAGGGGAAGCGGCGACGCCGCCACCTTGACGATGGGGTCCGGCCACACGTCGGTTTGGGCGTAGGCAGTCGTTGCGACCGTCAACAACGCAAGAAACAGACAGCACCACTTCATGAATACATCCTTTGGTTTTTCCTGCAGCGCGCCGTCGCGCGCTACTCCGTCGGCTGATAGACGAATGTGAAGTGAACGGCGACAAATTCTTCATCGTATTCGCGCGGAAGCGGCGGCATGGGAGCCGCCTCGATAACGCCGCGCTGGCAGGAGCGATCGAACAACTGCAGCCCGGATGACTTTTCCACGTTCACATCACTGACGCTTCCGTTGCGGTGAATGCGGAAGTAGATCACCGCACTGCGTTCGAGGCCCTCGGTTCCGGGCGGGACTTCCCAGATCGTGGCGATTTTCTGGCGCATGCGACCGATGTACGATGCAAACGGGAAGTTGCCGCCGTCAATACTGACCGAACCCATCGCGGGCTGACCACCGGGAGGACCGGGCGCGGCCGGTTCGTTGGAACCCGCGAGACTCGAATCCGGTTTGGGGTTGGTCTTGCGGTTGTCGGTGGTTGGCACCGACTCCTGCTTCTTCTCGGCCGGTTTGGGATCCTTCTTCGATTTGGGAGGAGCGGGCATCTGATCGTCCTTCTCCTCCACTTTCTTGTCTTCCACAGGCGCGGGTTTCGGCGGCGACGCTGCCTCGACCCTGGCCGCGGCCCGGGGCTTTGCGGCCGCAACGGCGCCCACAAGCTGCACCTGGTACACGCTGCGGTCGACGTACTTCACCTGCTGGAATGCAACCAGCGTGAAGATGAGCGCGGTCAGCCCGACGTGGAATAGCAATGATCCAACGAGTGCTCTGCGCACGACGACTCCGTTACCGCTTCTTCTCCGTGATCATGCCCACGTCGGTGATGCCGGCGGCTTTCACTTCGCCGATCACTTCCATGACCGTGCCGTACGGCACGCTCTGGTCCGCGCGCACATACACGCGCGATTCGCCCGTGGCCTTGAGCGTCTTCAGCGCCTGACCCACCTGGCTCACACTCTTCACCATGTCGTCATTGATGTAGATCTTCTTGTTGCTCGTGACCGAAATGGTGATGGCGTCGGTTTCCTTGATGACCGTCGACTGCGCCTTCGGGAGCTTGAGCTGAATTCCGGACTGGATGTACTGCGAAGTCAGCATGAAAATGATGAGCAGCACCATCATGATGTCGACAAGCGACGTCACGTTGATGTCGGCCATGCTCGAATACGGGCTGCGCTTCATGGCGTCGTGGTCGGCCATGCGCCGGCCGAGCTGCGCGCGGGACGCGCCGCCGCGTTGGCGTTGTGACGCGCGCCACGGCGCACGATGACGCCGTCAATCACACGCGAGATGAAAAGATCCACCTGGGTTTCCTTCCTTCGCACCGCGCGCACGCACAGGTTGTAAGCCACCAGCGCCGGAATGGCACAGCCCAAGCCCGCCATGGTGGTGACGAGGGCTTCCGCGATACCGCCGCCGACGATTTCAATGGAGGCGCTGCCTTCCATACCCATGCTCATGAAGCTGTGCATGATTCCCCACACGGTTCCGAACAGCCCCAGGAAGGGCGCGCCGGCGGAAGTCGTGGAGAGCAAAATGAGATGGCGTTCCATTTCGCCGATTTCATTGAGCGCCCGACCATCGAGAAGGCCGCGCAGTCGATTGCGCTCCTGCTCCAACTCGGACGAGTCGTCGAGCGCAATCACGCCGTCTTCGCCGCCGTTGCTCTGAACGAAGCGGTTGGCCTCCATCAGAATGGCGGCTTCGATGGCCGGCAGGTACTTCTCGGCTTCCGGCATGACCGCCGCCACACCGCGCTGGCCGGCAGCACGCCGGACGGCGTCGCCCCGGGAGCGGAGCTTCCTATAGAGGCGCGCACGATCCCAGGCCACGGCCCATGTCATTACCGACAGTGCAAAAGTCATCGCCAGAATGGTGAGGCCAACAGGCCCCGACTGGGCGAGGATCTGGGGCAACGAGCGCCCCATCGCCGCGGGGAAGGCCGCAAAGAGTTCCATGGGAATCCTTCCTGTTCTCGCTATGTGCAGGGGGCCGTCGTTCCCGGGAAATATCCCGGAGGCGGCCAACCTCTAGCACAAGGTCCTTTTCGTTGCCTAGAGAAAGTAGCCCTCGAGCGGCCCGTTTCCTGCATGTTTTCGTCGTCCAGACGGTCCAACGCCTTGTAGGACCGGGTCGAGTTCACGTATTATTGACTGGAAGCCGCCCCGCTCGAACATCCCCGGTGCCCCCGTTCCGCACGGGAGGTTTGCCATGCGCGCTATTCTTTCCGCCCTTCTTGTCTCGGTTCTGGCCTCCAATGCCTCGGCGCTGACCCACGCCAATCAGCGCACCGACGGCGGTGTGACGCTGCGATCCAACGTGTCCACCGGGGTGGTGGTCGATCCGGGCGATCCCGTCTCTTTCCAATATCAGAGCGCACGCGACGGCGCGGTGCTGCTTTTTGACATCGACACCCGGGGAAACGTCAGTTTGCTGACCGACGAGCCGGTAGTGCTGCGCGCGCACGACAAGCACAATCTTCCCGATGACGGTTCCGAGCTCTTCGCCGAGGGCCAGCCGGGCGTGGAGTTCGTCTTTGCGGTCGCCGTGGATGATCCGTCCGTACTGGATGCGGAGGCAATCGCATCCCTGCGCAACGGGTCGCGCCAGATCACGGGCGACCCCTTCATCGCCGCGAACATGATCGCCGGCGAAGTGGTCCGCAACATTTCGCAACAGACCGTCTTCATGGGCTATACGTACTTTTACGTCTCCGACCGCGTCGACTATCCCTGCTATTTGTGCGGGACGTGCGATGGCGCGACCCGGAACGAGTGTGAGGGCTTTCATATTGCCCAGAATTTCGACCGTAACCTCTCGCTCGCGTATCCGCTGGCGCGCGGCTACGACATGGTCGACCTGGCAGCGAACCCGACGCTCGAAGACACCACGGGTGACACCGTCGCGATGCCCAGCCAGAACGATGAAGTGAATTTCTATCCGTACGGGACCGACATTCACTACGCCGATCCGGTGGCGCTGAACGCCTGGTACAACTGGGGCTATTACGACCCGTACTACTACTATTACCCGTACAGTTATCCGTACTGCGGTTATCCCTACGGGTGGTCCATCGGCATCGGTTGGGGCTGGGGATGGGGTTGGGGCGGTTACTACGCCGGCGGCTGCTACAACCCGTACTGGGGCTGCGGCTATTACAACGGGTGCGGTTACTACCCGGGCTACGGCAACGGCTACGGCTCCGGCAATGTGGTGAAGTACAAGTCGCAGTACAAGGGCACCAACACCGCGAACACCCTGGCTCAGAATCGCACATTTGCCATGAAGCGTGACAGCAATCTGCAGGTGGCGTCCCGGGGAACCAGATCGTGGAGCGCACCGACTTCATATCGTTCCAAAACTGTGTCGTCGAATTACCCCGCCACCGGATCGCGCAAGGTGAAGACGTCCGTTTCCGGGTCGCGCACGCTTGCCGGACAGGCGTGGGCCGACGGCCGCAGCAAGTCTTACGGCGGCAAGTACAGCGGCACCACCGTGTATCGCAGCCGCCCGTCATCGGGCATGTACAAGAACAACGGGAATGCGGGCCGCACCGTCATGGATCGCAGTGGTAACACGCGTTCGAAGAGCGGTGCGACGTACGACAACGGAACCGCGCGCGTGAAGAGCAACAATTCCTCATATCGGCCCGGAAACGCGTGGGCGCCATCAAACAGCGGACGCTCCAGCGGCTCGGGCATGCGCGGCAACGGCGGCTCGTACAAACCGGCGCCGGCCTATCGCGGAGGAAGCGGTTGGGGTGGCAGCCGCGGAGGATCCAGCAGCGGTGGCGCCGCGCGCGGGGGCTACAGTGGAGGCGGTCGCGGCAAAGGACGTTAGTCGACGTTACGCGCTCCACATCCGATACCAAAAAAGAAGGCCTCCCGCCGCTGAGCGGGAGGCCTTCGTGTTTTCCGGCTCGGGCGACCGGTTACTAGAGAACCTTGTAGCTCTTCACTTCCAGGTATTTCACGCCGTCGACCTTCTTGACCGATCCGGAGACCTGGACGTTCTTGCCCTCCATGTCCTTGAGCGCTGAAGAACGCGCGTTCTTGAACAGGGGGTAGACCTTTCCGTCCGCCGTCTTGAACATGGGCGAGCAGTCTTCCGTCTTGGCCAGCGTGCAGTGACCGCACGCGTACGAACCGGCGATGGTCACCTTCTTGTTTTCCTTGTACGGCATTTCATCGACGAGGCCCTTCATGGACGCCGTCTTGGTGGACGAACAGCACGACTCTTCGCCGTGCGCGGCCGTGTTGGTCGCCTTGGCGCCGCAGCCTTCGCCGCCCGCCATCGCCATCGTGGCGCTTCCGCACGCATGTTGGTTGGAAGCCACCGTCGCGCTCGCGGCATGACCCTTGACGTCGGCGGACACGATACCGGCCTGCTTCGCCATGTACGGGCAACCCGACGCGCTCGCGTGCTGTGCGCCCATCTTGGCCGAGCACTCGCTGGCGCTCATCTTCCCGGCACAATCAGCGGACGCCATGCTCGTGCCCGGGCACCACTCACAATCACCCACATGGTTGCTGCCCGTCATCATGGCGCCGAAGGCGGCGACATTGAGACCGGGTGCGGCACCGGGCGCCACCACCGCGGACTTCACCGCGGCATTGTTGACCTTTTTCGCGTCGACGGACGCGGTCTTGGCGCCATCCTTGGCGCAACATGAGTGCGCGCTGGCACTCGCGGTCTTGTTGCTTTCATCGCACGCTGACGCGCGAAGCGTGTTGCTTACGCCGGCAATGGCGAGCGATGCTCCTACGATGGTTGCGATCCCGAGAAACCATACCTTGCGAGTCATTTTAGGAAGCCTCCTGGATGGATGAGCGGCTCGATTACTCTACTATAATTGATCAGTTAAGGCGGGCCGTCAAGGGACGGCAGCGTGTTATACACCATGGGTGGGAACAGGTTGCGTCCCGGGCATCGCGCCCGGGGCACAAACGGGGTACCGTTACCCTGCGCTCACTGCCTGCGCCACCGCGAAACGCTTGCCGTCACGCACGATGCGGCAACTTTCCACCTGGGCATCGTGCTCGAAGAAAAACAGCCAGTCCTCGGCCGCGGCTCGTTCCAGAATGCGGGATTTCTCTTCCATAGCGGTCACCGGGTAAAGGTCGTAGCTCATGACCCATGCCGGTGGGACATGGTGGTGGAAAGGAAACAGGTCGCCGCAGAAAAAGAGCTTCCCCTCCGGCCCGCTGATCAGCGGCAACTGCTGCCCGGGTGTGTGCCCGTTGAACACGTGCATGTCAAACCCCGGCCCGAGCGACCAGGGCCCATCGTGCAGCTCGAGCACACCTTCGGTTTCGAGCAGGCTGATGCGCTCCTCGAAGTAGCTCGCCTTGTCGCGCGGATTGGGGTTCTGCGCGTGCTCCCATTGCGATTTCTGCACGTGATGACGCGCGCCCGGAAATACCAGACGCCACTGGTCGCCGTGCGGTTCGGCGGCGCCGGCGCCGTGATCGAAGTGCAGATGCGTGAGCATCACGTCGGTGATCGCACCCGGATCGACGCCCGCCTTGCGCACAGCATCGTGCAGGTGGTCGGTTTCCTCGAAGATGTAGATCTGCCGCATCTTCTCGCCGTAACCGGTACCGGAACCGACGTCGACGATCACGGTTTTCCCGTGGCCCTGTACCAGCAGCACGCGCATGACCATCGGCACGCGGTTGTACTTGTCGGGAGGGAGGCCGCGTTCCCACATGGTTTTGGGAACCACGCCGAACATCGCGCCGCCGTCGAGACCGAAACGGCCGGCGAGGCAGTGCGTCACTTTCCAGTCGCCGAATTGCATGCGGGAACTATAGCACGCGTCGCAAGCACGCGACCAGCGGAGCCGGTGCGCGTTACTCGATGACTACGGCCGTGCCGTAGACGAGGAGCTCGGAAGCACCATCAGAGATGTCCGTGGAGGAGAAGCGCACACCCGTGATGGCATTGGCACCCAGCGCAGTCGCTTCTTCGCGCATTCGATCCAGGCACTGTTCGCGCGCTTCGGCCAGGAGCTTGGTGTACGGGCGGATTTCGCCCCCGGTGAGATTCTTGAGATGCGCGACGATATCCTGGCCGATGTGGCGGGCACGCACGCTGCTTCCCTGTACGAGGCCCAGCACGCGGGTGACGTGGCGCCCGGGGATTTCGTCGGTGGTAACCAGAATCATCGCTCAACCTCCCGGTACGGATCATTCTTGTGCTCGTAATAGCGTTCGCGCGCGACGGAGATGAACAACACGATCAGCCCGAGCAGAATCAACGCAATGCTGATGCCTTCGTAGGTGAGGAGTTCCGGCGAGCGCAACGCGCGATACAGAAGGTAGAGCAGGAACATGACGACACCGCCGGCGAGAAACACGAATCCCAGGCGGCGCTCGGTGCGCCGGTAGACGCTTTCCCAGTATCCCTGCCAGAAAGCGTCGTCGGAGACGCGCAGCTTGAGTTCACCCGTCAGCCTCACTACGCGGCCGAGGGAATCGAGCTCGCGGCTGCACACCTCGCACTCCCGCACATGGGCCTGGTACTGAAGACGTTCCTCCTGTGAAAGCTCGTCGTCGATCAGGCGCATGCCGTCGGTCTGGTAGCGTGTGCACTCCATCTATCCCACCTCCCGCTTCGGCGCGCGCGCGGAAATTCCCTCGCGCTCGATCTCTTCGACGGTCGCACGCAGGGCCTGGCGCGCGTAGAAAAGCCGCGACATGACGGTGCCGATCGGAATCGCGAGGATGTCGGCGATCTCCTTGTATGAGTGGTCCTTGAAATCCTTGAGCACGATGATCTCCCGATGATCTTCCGACAGGCGATCCAGCGCAGCGCGCACGAGGCGCTTGCGTTCGCGTTCCTCGAGGCTTTCGAGGGGCGTGGCGGACGGGCTGGGAATCTCACGATGCTCATTCTCGTCATCGATCGACACGTGGTGGTGCCTGCGCGTGACGAAATTGAGGCAGTGGTTCTTGATGATGCGATAGAGCCAGGGATAGAACGGCCGGGTTTCATCGAAACGGGCGCGCGCCTGGTGCGCCTTGACGAACGCTTCCTGCGACAGGTCGCGCGCGTCCTCGGCGTTGCCGACGAAGCCATAGGCAACGTAGAACGCGTCCGTCATGTGACGACGGACCAGCGTCTCGAAAGCCTGTTTTTCGCCGCGTTTCCAGCGGCGGATCAAATCCAGTTCAGGATCGATGGACAATTCGGGCTCCGCGGGGACCGCGAGCGCGGCCAGTGAAGATGTTCTGGCGTTCATACCGGTGCCCTACACCGGGCCCGGACGGCTATTCACGGCCCGGTCCGGGAATCTTACGGGGTCGCTTCCCCGCTGACCAGCCCGGTTTGCGGATTTGTAAATTGCCAGCGGCACCGGACCTGCGTTACCGTCGGGAACCCGAACCGCTTCCCGGATATCGCATCACATGAACGACTTTCGATCCTTTGCCGAAGACCATGTGGCTCGCATCGAGCCGCTCTCGCGCGAGGTGAACCTCGCCTACTGGACCGCCACCATCTCGGGCCAGCCGGCCGATTTTGAGCGCTACGCCTCCCTCGAGGTGGAGCTCCAGAAGGTATACGGGAATCGCGATGAGTTTGCGCGCCTGGCTGCCTGGCGCAAAGACGGCAGCGCCCGCGACGAGTTGGAGGCACGCCAGCTCGAGCTTCTCTACCGTGCCTACCTGCGCAATCAGGTCGACCCCGATCTGATCGAGGCCACCACCCGGCTCTCCAGCCAGATCGTGCGCGCCTTCGGAACCTACCGCGTGCAGGTCGACGGCAAGGAGCTGACCGGCAACGATGTGCGCACGGTGCTCAAGACGAGCACGGATTCGTCGTATCGGCGCGCAGTGTGGGAGACGGACAAGGCGGTCGGGCGCGAAGTGCGCGCCGATCTCCTCGAGCTGGTGCGGCTGCGCAATCGCATCGCTACCGAACTGGGCTTCGCCAATTACTACGAGATGTCGCTGGAGCTGGCGGAGCAACATTCCAGCGAGATCGTGGCGCTGTTCGACCGCCTCGATGCGCTCACGCTGGAGCCGTTTCGCGCCGCCAAGCAGGAAATCGACTCCGCGCTGGCATCGCGCTACGGCGTCCCTGCGGGTGAAATCCGCCCCTGGCATTATGAAGACCCCTTCTTCCAGGAGACGCCGCGCATCTTTGCGGTCGACCTCGACGGCTTCTATCGCGACCGCGACGTGGTCGAGCTCTCGCGCGCATTCTTCGCCGGTATCGGCCTCGACGTGCGCAGCATTCTCTCGCGCAGCGACCTCTACGAGAAGCCGGGCAAGGAGCAGCACGCCTACTGTCTCGACATCGACCGTCGCGGCGATGTGCGCGTGCTCGCCAATGTGAAGAACGACGAGAACTGGGCCGGCACGATGCTGCACGAGCTCGGGCACGCGGTGTACGACAGCCACATCGATCCGTCGCTGCCGTTCCTACTGCGCGAACATGCGCACGTGTTCGCCACCGAAGCCATCGCCATGCTGTTCGGACGCCTGAGCCGGGACGCGCGCTGGATGGAGGAGATGCTGGGTCTCCCGCGCAACGATCGCGCCGCGCTGGAAACGGCGTCCAGGCACAGCTCGCGACTGGGCCAGATCATCTTCGCGCGCTGGTGCCAGGTGATGATGCGCTTCGAGCGCGCGTTGTACGCGGATCCGTCGCAGGATCTGAATTCACTGTGGTGGGATCTGGTCGAGCGCTACCAGATGGTGCAGCGTCCCGCCGGACGCAACGAGCCGGATTGGGCTTCCAAGATTCACATCGTCTCGGCGCCGGTGTATTACCACAACTACATGCTGGGCGAGTTGTTCGCGTCGCAGCTCGACCACGCCATTCAGACCAGCGTGCTCAACAACGGCAGCGGTCGCGCCTCACTGGTGAACGCGCCCGCTGTGGGCACGTTCCTGCGCGACAACGTGTTCAATGCGGGAAAGCGCTTCCGCTGGGACGAACTTGTCCAACGCGCCACGGGCCATCCCCTGGCCCCCGACCACTTCGTCGAACAATTCGTCCGCTAGCAACTCCGCTCTCGAACGCGCGTGCTCAGCGGTCGTATTTGGAGATGAACTCTTCGGCCTTCTTCACGATGTCGCGGTTGCCGACATAAACCGGCGTGCGCTCGTGCAGTGATTTGGGAGTGACGTCGAGAATCGGACCCTGCCCGGTGGACCCGTACCCGCCCGCCTGCTCGATCACGTACGCCATCGGCATGGCTTCGTAGAGCAGTCGCAACTTGCCGTGCGGCTTGGACGGGTCCTTGGTATCGGCCGGGTAGTAGAACACACCGCCACCGAAGAGCGTGCGATGCACGTCCGCCACCATGGAGCCAATGTAACGCAGCGAGAGCGACATCGGGCTTCCCTCTTCGCCCTGCAGCCACTGCGTGTAGCGCCGCACACCTTCCGTCCAGTACTTCTCGTGTCCCTGGTTGGCGCTGTAGTACTTCGCCTTCGCAGGTAGCTTCACGTTGGGGTGCGAAAGCAGAAACTCTCCGATGCTCGGGTCGAGTGTGAAGCCGTTGACGCCGTGACCCGTCGTGTACACGAGCATCGTACTCGAGCCGTACACGAGATATCCGCCGGCTACAATCTGCCGGCCGTTTTGCAGAACGTCTTCGAGGGTTCCCTGCCCCGACTTCGATTTCCGACGGAAAATCGCAAATATGGTTCCCACCGCGACGTTGAAGTCAATGTTGGACGATCCATCGAGCGGGTCGAATACGAGCACGTAGTCACCGAGCGGATACTGCTCGGGAATCGGAATCAGATCTTTCTCTTCTTCCGACGCCATGCAGCATAGCCGCCCCGTGTGATCGTTGAGCTGGTAGAGCGTGCGCTGCGCGTAGACGTCGAGTTTCTGCACCTCTTCACCCTGCACGTTCTCGTGCCCCGCAGAACCGAGAATATCGGCGAGGCCCGCGCGCTGCGTGCGGCTCGCGATCAGCTTGGCCGCGAGGGCGATGTCATAGAGAAGACTCGTGAGTGCGCCAGACGAATCCGGAAACCGTTCCTGTTCCCAGAGAATGTGACGTTCGATGGTGATGACGCCTGATCCGGGGGTTTTGTTGGGGTCGGACATCGTCATGCCTTTCTAAGCCACCAGGCAGAAATTACCAGTACCAGTTGAACTGTGCGTTGATGCCGTATCCGAATGCGTTGTCGAGCGGGTCGCCGAGACCGAGGTATACGATGTCGCCCTGAAAGCCGAGCGCCAGGCGCCTGGCCACGCGCCACTCGTATCCGGGCGCAATGCTGGCCGCGAAACCGGTCCGCGTTTCCTCGTTCGATTCTCCCACCGACGGCGGCGGATCGATCGACACGCGTCCGTACGCAAGGCCCGCGCCCACGCGCACGAAAAATCCACCGGCATCCGGGAAGAGGGTGACGCAGGCCGTGGCGGCTCCGAGCTTCACTTCGACGGGCACGGGAAAATCGCCCGCAAGAAGTTCGTAGTCCTTGGCCCAACCCCAGAATTCGACCCCGGCCACCATGTCCGGCCGAAGGGCCCAGCCCGCGCGCGCGTTCATGACGCCGGAGCTTTCCGAGGGCTGGCGCGTGCCATCTTCGCTCCACGCGACGGACTCGACTCCAAATCCGATGCCGGCGCAGAAACCGGTGCGCACGTGCGGCGCCGCGTTCGCTGCCAGCGGCCAGGCGCTGCACGAAAGCATCACCAACAGGAACGTCCGCGCATTCGCGAGCTGGCTCCGCATGCGATCAGAACTTCATCATGATGCCGACCGTGATGGCGGAAATCACCTGGTTGCCACCTTCGGTCTTCTCGGTCGAACCCGCCGGAAGCAGAAGATCGCCGGGCGCAAAATCGGAGTTGAGATTGACCGCGTACGTGTACTTTGTATACGCGTTCCAGCGCTCGTTCATGGCGTACTGGATGCCCAGGGCAGGAACGAAACACATCCCGCTCACCGGCGCCATGCTGTTCTGCACAACCCCTTCGATGAAGAGATCATCCGCCTTGGTCTTGAAACCACCCACGCCGATTTCGATGTAGGGATTGGTACGGGCATGCGGGACGGCGATGAAGCGGGCGGACCCCCAGTACATCTTGGTGTGAATCTTGCCGCCTTCGATGGGCTTGGTTCCGGTGTAGCCCACCTTCTCCATCGACGCGATGTCATTGTTGTTGAAAGAAAGACTGTTGAAGGTGCCGTTCACCTCGAGCCACGGAAAGATCACAAAACCGCCGCCCACGCCGAACTGAAATGCGGTATTCCAGAAATCGTTGAACAGACCGGGATCGGTCGCCATGCCGATGCCACCATCCAGGAAAATCTGGAAACGGTGCGGTACCTGGAGGTACTTCTCCTCGCGTTCCTCTCCAAGCAGCTGTGCCGACGCCGGCAGCGCGCTGGCAAGAAGCGCAATCAGACCCAATGACAAGACCGCACGTTTCATTCTGTCCTCTCCTCGTGAATCGTGTTTCGGCGGTGAAAATGATGGGGATGCAGCGACAAAACCGGTACCCGGGCGGGGCATCGCTCGGCGCGCCATGATACCCCAACGGGGTAAGCTGTTTGAAGCCGAAAAAGGTGCGCCCCGCCGTCAGCCCTTGATGACGCCAACGGGCCTGATTTCCGCCACCCGGCGCACGAATCCCGACCGGTGCATGACATCGACCACATCGGCCACATTCTTGTAGGCCTCCGGCATCTCTTCGGCCAGCGTGCGGCGGTCCCTGGCCATGACGACCACCCCGCGCGCGCGCAGTTCGTCGGGTATGGAACGGCCACTGCCGGCGCGTGTGGCGGCGCGGCGTGAGAGTCTCCGGCCGGCACCGTGACAGCTGGAATGGAAGGGGTGTTCTCCCTCGCACGCGGCGCCGATGCATACGAAGGAGGCGCGCCCCATGTCGCCGGGTATAAGCACGGGCTGTCCCACTGCGCGATACCGTGCCGGCACGCGCGCGTCGCCGGGCGGAAGCGCGCGCGTCGCGCCTTTGCGATGCACACACACGCGCCGCTTCCTGCCGTTCACCTCGTGTGTCTCGAGCTTGGCGATGTTGTGACAGATGTCGTACACAAGACGGAAGCCGAGCTGTTCTGCGGGCGTGCCGAACACGTCGGCAAACGCGCGCGCCGCGAGCACCATCAACACCTGGCGATTGGCCCACGCATAATTGGCGGCCGCGCTCATGGCGGCCAGGTAGCGACGGCCGAGCTCGGACTCGAGCGGTGCGCACGCGAGTTGCCGGTCCGGAAGTGAATAGGGGAAGCGGGTGCGTCCCATTTCGCGCAGAAAATCGGTGCACACCTGGTGACCGAGACCGCGCGAACCACAGTGCACAAGCACCGTCGCCTGCTCGGCATGCAGTCCGAGCGCGGCGGCCGCGACATCGTCGAAGATGCGACTCACGTATCCGACTTCGACAAAATGATTGCCGGAGCCAACCGATCCCAGTTGGCGGCGCCCGCGCTCGATGGCCTCATCGCTCACCTCGGCCGGATCGGCCAGCGCCATCGCGCCGTTTTCTTCACTGTGTTCCAGATCCACGTCGCTCCCGAACCCGTGCCTGACCGCGTAGGCCGCGCCATCGCGCAGCACACGCCGCATCTCGGCGGCGCTGAGATCGCCGGTTCCCGACTGGTGGGGATGCGCGCCACACGGAACCGTCTGGAACAGGCGCGCGACCAGACGCTCGATGCGCGGCAACAGTTCCGTGCGCGTGAGGTTGAGCGTGGCGAGCCGCACACCGCAGTTGATGTCGTATCCCACGCCGCCGGGTGAGATCACACCGCCGTCTTCGGGTACCGTCGCGGCTACGCCGCCGATGGGGAAGCCGTAGCCCATATGTGCGTCCGGCATCGCCCAGGAGTATCCCGTGATGCCGGGCAGGTGCGCCACGTTGGCCACCTGCCGGAGGGTTACATCTCCCCGCAGCTCGTCCATCAGAGCCGTGCTCGCAATCACACGCCCCGGAACGCGCATGCTCCCTTCGCGCGCAATTTCGTAGATGCAGTCCCCGCGGGGTTCAATGCGCACGCTTCGTCACCGCCCGCGCGTGAGCTGGAAGCCAAGGGAGGCGGTCGCTGCGTTGCCGAGCCGGTCGATGGCGCGACCGCCGTTCACCGCCACTTCGACCAGCCCCCAGCTGTTGACGAGTGCCATCAGTTCCCGCGCCGTCGCCCCCGCGTAGGTATGGCGCAACCGGCCGGCCCCGTGCCCGGCCACCGCCACAATGACTCCGTTCAGGTCGGGTGAAAGGCGACGAACCATCGCCTCCGGAATATCACTCATCACATTGCCGAAACGGTCCACGTAACGGGCGCGACCATGTATCACGTCGCCGTCGAGTGACGCGGACGGAACATCGCTCAGCATGACGATTCCATCCAATCGCGGTCCAAAGCGAATCACGCCGGTGCCTTTCGCGATGGCGGCCGCCACCGGGGCGAAGATATCGCGCCCGTGAAACGTGGCTCCGCGTCCCTGCGCGCCGGTTTCGCTGCGCGCCGCGCCGGGGTCGATTGCGTAGAACTGCGCGCCCGCGTACCCGGAGGTGGCCAGCAGCAGGTCGCTTGCGAACCCGTTGTCGGGACCGACCAGCGTGCGTTCGCCGATGGTGATCGCCACGCAGCGCCGTTCGGTTCCCACGCCGGGATCGACCACGCACACGACGACCGCGTCGCGCGGCAGGAACTCGAACGAACGCGCGAGCACGAAACTCGCGGCACCCACGTCGTGCGCCGGAATGTCGTGGTGAAGATCAATGATTGCTGATGAGGGTGAGGCGGATGCGAGCACCGAGCGCATCACACCCGCGTAGAACTCGGTGCTGCCGTAGTCGGTCAGGAGCACCAGCGGACGCGCATTCATCAGTCGTTGGATGAGACGATGCGGGAACCCTGTCCCGAGTCCGCGGCGCGCGCCAGACGCTCGCGCAGCGCGGGAATCGCGCGTCGCGCCGTGTCGTAGCCGATCTCGATCATTTCTTCGGAGTGATCGAAATCGAACGAGCTGTACGCATCGACGTTGGGGTGGATGACAAAATTGGCGAGCCGTTCCGAAATGGGGAAATTCTTGCGCGCGATCAGTCCCGTGATCTGCACCACCAGCTGCAGGATGTTTTGCGGCCGCCGGTAGGTCGGATCCACCGGCGCGAGATGCGACGCGATCACAAAATCGGCGCCCAGCTCGAGCGCGGTCTCGACGGGCAGGTATTCGCTGAGACCACCGTCGACGTAATACTGATTGTCGATCTCGACGGGAAGATAGATCTGGGGAATCGAGCAGCTGGCGCGCACGGCCTGGGCCACCGGGCCGGTTCTAA
Source organism: uncultured bacterium (assembly GCA_964621155.1). Classification (GTDB taxonomy): domain Bacteria; phylum Krumholzibacteriota; class Krumholzibacteriia; order WVZY01; family JAKEHA01; genus JAKEHA01. Next base: position 56,320 of record CAZULB010000003.1, read on the forward strand.
ACACTTTCTTGTCGCCGGTGACCAGGTTGGTTGCCACCACGGCCGTGGGCAGATTGAGCTCCTCGAACGTGATGTCACCCAGCATCTCGCGCACGAACTCGGCGATGCGCTCGCTGGAAATGAAGCCCATGCGGGTGAGCCGGACCCTTACCAGCTTGCGCCAGCTCATGGTGGTGGCCGCCGTCTCCATCGTGGACACGGGCATGCCTGAGGCCAGCATCGAGCCCACGATGCTCCCCCCGCTCGTGCCCGCGACGCAGTAGAATGGGATGCCGGCCTCGGAAAGCGCCTTGATGACGCCCACGTGGGCGACTGATTTGGCGGTTCCACCCGACAGGGCGAGGCCGATCCGGGGGGTCAAACCGGGCTCCCTTCGCCAGGTGAAAGAAAGTTGCAACCGCCCGGCCCCGGAAACCGTCTAAGCGTGTATACAGGGAAGACGCCGGAGACGCGGCTCCCGGCGCACGTCAGCAAGGAGGGATCGCATGAAACGCGTGTTACTGGTCGGGCTTCTGGCTCTCGCTGTGGGTAGTACCTATTCATCCGTATATGCCTGCGATCACTCGCGGAAAAACGTGGCAACCACCGCCGAACCTCAGACCCAGAACAAGATTATCCGCACCGTCGTCGTCGACGCAACCACGGGCTGCAAGCTCATGGAAAAGGCGGACAAGTCGCAGGCCATGACCTTCGACTTCGAGGTTCCGAGCAAGGACGCGTCGCAATTCGTACGCCTGATGGAGCGGGAAAAGACCGAATCGCACTCCCCGATCCGGACGGCGATGACGTTGGGGCGGGCTTTCGTAACCACCATCGGTGCCGTCCTCACGTCTCTGGCTGACGCCGCGTCGCACATCACTGCTGCGCTCGTGTAGCCTGCCGACGCCGGGTTGCAATTGCCGATCCCCGGCCATGCTCCGCGCGGCAAATCTCACAGGGGGGAGCGGGCGCGCCGCACGCCGTCATCCAGAAACAGACGATAGCGCTCGGCTACTTCGGTTAGCGGGAGTCCGATTACCTCGGGCACCGCGTATGGATGAATGTCCCCGACCCGCTTCGCGAGCGCGGGAAATAGGTCCCGGGACGTCTAGACCACCATCAACGCCTCCGCCTCATCGACCACCTTCACTTCCCAACGATAAACGCTCTCACAGCCGTGCAACACATTGACGCA
>CAZULB010000004.1:0-43240 GCA_964621155.1 uncultured bacterium
AAAGCGCGGCTACCGCGTGGAGCTGGGTGAGATCGAGTCGTGTCTCTACCGTCACCCCGACGTGCGCGAGGCCGCGGTCATCGCGTTGCCGGATGAAACGCTCGGGATGAAAGTGCGCGCGCATCTCGCCACGCGCGACGGCGGTCGCATTTCGCTCATTCAATTGAAGGCGTTTTGCGCGCAGCATTTGCCCGTCTACATGGTGCCCGACGTGTTCAGTTTTCACGCCGAGCTGCCCAAGACGTCCACCGAGAAGACCGACTACCAAACACTCATGAAAATGGAGTAGCCCCGTGGATTTTTCCTGGTCCAGCGAACAGAACGAATTACGTGAAAGCGTCGCCAAGTTTGCGCGGGAGGAGTTGAACGCCGGTCTCGAGCAACGTGATCAGGCTGGCCAATTCAACCGTGACGGCTGGCTCAAGTGCGCGGGCATGGGCATCCACGGACTCCCGGTGCCCACCGAATACGGCGGTCTTGGCATGGATGCGCTCACCACCGTGGGCGTGCTGGAGAGTCTCGGCTACGGGTGCCAGGACAACGGACTGTGCTTCTCGATCAACGCGCACATGTGGACGCTGGAAACGCCGATCATGGGTTTCGGCACCGATGCACAGAAGAAGAAATATCTCCCGAAGCTCACCAGCGGTGAAATGATCGGCGCCAACGCCATGTCGGAACCCAACTCGGGCTCGGATGCGTACAGCATCGCGTGCACCGCTACCAAGAAGGGCGACCACTACCTGCTCAACGGCGGCAAGGTCTTCGTGTCAAACGGCCCCATCGCCGACATTTACCTCGCCTTTGCCACCGTCGATCCGGCGCTTGGGCCCAATGGCGTCACCGGCTTTCTGGTCGAGCGCAATACGCCCGGGCTCTCCATCGGCAAGCATACGCACAAGATGGGAATTCGCACCTCGCCCATGTCCGAGGTGTTCTTCGAGGACTGCGCCGTGCCGGTAGAAAATCGCCTCGGGCGCGAAGGAGCGGGGAAGATGCTGTTCGCGGATTCGATGTCGTGGGAGCGCGGGTGCATTCTCGCCAGCGCGGTGGGTGCCATGCGCCGCCTGCTGGAGACATCGGTGAAGTACGCCAACGAACGCGAGCAGTACGGTCAGAAGATCGGCAAGTTCCAGCTCGTGCAAACCAAGCTCGTCGACATGAACATCCGCCTCGAGACGGCACGCGCGCTGCTCTACAAGGCGGCGTGGCAGAAGTCCCGCGGGCGCAGCAACTATCTCGAGGCCGCCATGGCCAAACTCTACATCAGCGAATCGTGGATCGAGTGTGCGCGTCACGCCATGCAGATTCACGGCGGCTACGGCTACATGGTGGAGTATGGAATCGAGCGCGAGCTGCGCGATTCACTGGCGAGCACGCTTTATTCGGGGACGTCAGAGATCCAGCGCACCATCATTGCGCCGCTGTTGGGGCTCTAGCTCAATCAGCAGAAACATGCGTCATGCGAAAGGCAATCCACTCGCCGACGGTTTCTCCCGCCACGACGTTCCCGAGATCCGATAAGTGCGTGTCGACGGTTCTGTAGAGACCAGCCCGACCGGACAGCTCACGTCGAAGGTCGTTCTCGATTCCCCCGACGTTCAAAGCCGCCGCATACTTGAGTTCCGCAGGGTCCAGTGAAGTCTGCGGCATCAACGACTGCAACTCCCGGTCAACCAGAATGCGATCGGGAAACAACACCACAAACAACGGCACCTTCATCTCCTGAGCGACCTTGTTCATTTCATGGACGGCGTCGAGAGGCTCTTTGAAACCCGGGAGAGTGTTGACCTGAACGTGTGTCGAACGAGCCGTGTGTGGCATGTCCCAGATACGTCGCGCGCTCGCGAGGTCTCGTTCCACGGTGGCGCGTAGAAACGGTGACACCACGGTCAGTGGCTTCGGCGTGAGGTCGCACGGACCGCCGGCGACACTCACGGCCTGCAGCATATCGTGCGTGGATGCCTTCCCGAAGTATGTCATCACGAGCGCCCAGCGAAACGTGCGCGTGTTGAGAGGGTGGAACGTTCGTAAGAAAGCGCTTTTAGGAAAACGGAAGATGATTCCCGCCACCACGCGCCGCTCGGTGCGCGGCAGGTTGTCGGAGAAGTCATTTTGCAGCGTCATGTTATAGACGACGGCCTGCACGGGACAGCCGTTCGTCTTATACCAACGCAGGAGACTCAACGCCTCCACCGGACCGTAGCCGGATACACCCGCGCGCACGACATGCGCATTGGGGTTCCATTTCTCGCGCAGCACTCTCTCCACCACATCGGGATAGTTGCAATCCGGTAAGCTCCCGCTGCCTTCGGTATATGAGTCACCGAGAAACAGAACGCGGGGGCCGGAGTCGTTGGGCGCGGGATTCATGAGGCAGGGAAGAAATGTGTGCCTCCCGCCAAAGTCCTTCTTGAGTATCACCGGCGGGTTTCCCGAGTGCGCCACTTCGTAGTACTGGCCGAGACGGCCGTCGGGATTCCCGGTCACGAACAGTTGATCGGAGAAATAGAGCAGCGCTTCCAGAATTGCAATCGACACGTAGACGCCGCGTATCACGCCACATGGTCTGCTGAGAGCACCGGTGGTCAGCTCGACAACCTGGCAAATGAACGCGAGACCCGCCGCGATGAGGCACGCGTCGGCGATCTTGTGCAACGTCTCAGCGCCGGTATTGAACACACCCAGCGGGAAGTAACTGGTGTGATTCTGAATAATGATCGCGGCGATGATGCATGCGGTGATCACGACTAACAGCGCGCGAAATGCGGTAGTTGCGGAAGTGCTTCGGCTCATGCTCAACGAGAATATCATCGACACGCGTCGTTAGAAAATGTTTCTCAACAAAATTATGGTCATGCGTTGACCAAGGAGCGAACAACGCTATATTGAAAGTACAGCGCATCCTCCCGCGCTGGGTCTTACAAACTCAACAACGGAGGTTGTGTCATGCTCGAATCGCTTCGCGCTGTCACCGACGAAAGACTTCTCGCCAATACCGCTCAACTCGTCGCACACGACCGGCAACTCACGTTGCAACTTCTCACGAACCTGCACGAAATCGAGCGCCGTAAGCTCTACCTCAAACGCGGGTACGGTTCGATGTTCGACTACTGCAGGACACATTTGCTCCTCTCCGAAGGTTCTGCCATGCGACGCATCATGACCGCGCGTTGCCTGGCGCGATATCCTGAGCTCTACGAGCTTCTCTAATCCGGAGCAGTGAACCTGATGTCGGTGGCACTGATCTCCCGTGTTCTCAAACCCGGGAATGCCCGGGTGCTAATCGCTCGGATACAGGGCAAGTCGAAGCGACAAGTCGAGGCCATTGTCGCGGAGTACGAGCCCCGCTCGCTGATTCCTCGCGACTGCGTTCGCCCCATCACGGTGCGGTGGACGGCGATTTCGTCCACCGCCACCGGTGGCGGTGAAAACGCCGAAGGCGATGCTGTGAGCCCTGGAGATCAAGCCCCGGCACTTCATAAACCGTCGACCCTGGAAACCCATCACATTGTGCAGTTCACCGCGAGGAGTGCGTTCATGGCGAAATTGGAACGTGCGCGCGCTCTAGCTTCCCATCAGCTGCCCGGAGCCACCTTCGAACAACTGTTCGAGCTTGCCCTGGATGAGTTGATTTCGCGTAGGGATCCTGAGGAGCGACAGGCGCGGCGGGAGAAGCGATCGAGCGCTTCAATTGGCGCCATGAAAGCGCCCGCAATGGCGGGGAAACGCTACGTGCCAGCCGCGACACGGGACCATGTCTTCGCCCGTGACGGTTTTCGGTGCGCATTTGTGGCGCCCGATGGCCGCCGTTGCACCTCGACGGTCGCCCTGCAGGTCGATCATGTCCTACCCGTGGCACGCGGCGGAGTCGGCACAAGAAACAATCTGCGCATCCTGTGCGCGCAGCATAACCGGCTGGAAGCGGAAAGACTCATGGGCAGCGCCGGCCACTGGAGGGGCACTGCGCCGACCGGCGCGGTTGGCGTTGATCGTGCGGGCCCGGCGTGACGCGCATGGCTCACTGGACGGGTGGCCGACCATGTGCCCAGCGTGACGAAAGCGGCCCACATGTGCTAGCGTCGCGCTTATGCGCGACGTGACGTATTTCGTGGCCTGCAGCATGGATGGCTTCATCGCCACCATCGACGACCGCTTCGACTGGCTCTTCACCGACGACGACTACGGTTTCGACGAGTTCTATCGCTCGGTCGATTGCATCGTGATGGGGCGACGAACCTTCGATGCCGCGATCAATTACGAAGAGTATCCGTACGCGCGCAAGAAAGCGTACGTGTTCACGCGTCACGCCACCGAGTCGCCGATTCCCGAGGCGGAATTCGTGAATGAAGACCCCGCTCGCTTCGTGAAAAAGCTGAAACAGGAAGCAGGTGGGCGCATCTGGGTGGTGGGTGGTGGCATCATCGCGACCGCGCTCATGCAGGTGGGCCTCATCGACGAGCTCGTGCTCACGATTCATCCCATTACGCTGGGCCAGGGCGTCCCGCTGTTTACCCCCCACGGCACCCGCTCGGGCTGGAAACTGCACTCGTCGAAGAGCTGGAACAACGGGCTCGTGCAGACGACATACCGCCGTAGCGAATAGGCCGGGCCTGCGCGCCTTGACAGGTCGCGTCACGCCGCCTAATATGCGTGCTCCCAGTGGTGGGTGTAGCTCAGTTGGTTAGAGCCCCGGATTGTGGATCCGGTTGTCGTGGGTTCGAATCCCATCATCCACCCCATCTTTTTTCTGCTTCCACCCAGAACGCGCGCGAAACCGGGGTATCCTGGGGCGTATCAGCCGCAGGGAGGCGGGCTTGACCGGTTCCGGCAAATCCCTTATAAATGAGGCCCGCCACCGCCGCATTGATTGAACCAACGGGAGGAATGTGATGGCTGGGGTGAACAAGGTCATACTGGTCGGAAACCTGGGCAGCGATCCGCAGGTGCGGTACACGCCGGGCGGCCAGGCTGTCGCGAATTTCAACATCGCGACCAGCGAGCGGTTCAACAACAAGGCTGGCGAGAAGGAAGAGCGCACCGAGTGGCATCGGATTGTCGCCTGGGGCAAGCTCGCGGAGATCTGCCAGCAGTACCTGAAGAAGGGCAAGCAGGTCTACATCGAGGGGCGTCTCCAGACGCGCCAGTGGGAAGACCAGCAGGGACAGAAACGACAGACCACCGAGATCGTCGCGCAGACCATGCAGATGCTGGGACGCGCCGGCGAAGGTGGCGCTCCGATGGGTGGAGGCGGCGGCGATTTTCAGTCGCAGGATTTCGGAAGTCCCGAGCCCGCACCGCAGGGAGCTGCGACCGACGACGATCTTCCGTTTTAGTCCGCCTCGCGCTTCTCCCGCGCGAAACAGAATTGCGCTGCTAGCTCAATGGTAGAGCATCTGACTCTTAATCAGGTGGTTCTAGGTTCGAGTCCTAGGCGGCGCACCAATCAGAGACGGGTCACACTGCAAGAAGTGTGGCCCGTTCTTTTTGTCAGCGCATCAATTTAGGCTTTGGTTGACGCTGCGAGCGTTTGCTTGATACAATTTCTGCCACTCGGTCTTCTGTGTGGTGGCATGCATTACACAGGGCGATCCTGCAGAAGCCCATTTCGTGAAATCGCCGTTTCTACTCGCATTACTCCAGCACCGTCCCCGTCCCGATTGAGTTCGGCGTCGGTGCCTAACTGTCACTCTCGGAGGCGCTGGTCATGTTGAGAGGAAAAACCATACTTCTTTCGCTCGCCGCTGCATTGATGTGCTGGCAAATTGTGGGCGTGGACTCGGTGAGCAGCGGTATCGTTGACGCGGGCAAGTCATCGGTAAGAAGCGGATTTCTGACCCTGGTCCAAGGGCCGCCGGGTAGCGCTACCGGGCCCTGCGATATTACATATCCAAACCAGGCCGGAGTAGTCGCGGCGTGCCCGCTCGGCGATGGAGATCCTCTGACAGGTGCCGTCAGCGGCACCAACTGCCAGATCACCCTGGTCGTGCGCGACGCCTCCTGCACGGGGATCGCGGGTGTGCCGGCCGTCGACATGTGGCTGGTCGGTTGCAATGACGGTCTGCTGCTTTGTGGCGGGAGCCAGGGGAGTCAGGCCGACCACATGACGGGGGATGGCACCACGTTCGCGCTGGGCGAAACCACATTCAGCAATGAACCGGTCGCCGGCGGTTGCGACACGGGTCTTTATGTAGTCGTTCAAGGTACCGTCGTTGGCTCCCCGACTCCGACATGCCTCCCCATTCAAGTTCGCAGCCTGGATTACAAATCCTCCGGCCCGACGCCGCCTCCATGCGCAGGCGACATTCGTTGCCCGGATGGGAAGGTGACGAACGCCGACTTCTCCTGGTTTGTCACGCACTACCCAACCGGCACAAACAGCGCAACCTATCTTGCGTGTGCCGATTATGCCGCTCCGCTTGCGGCTCCGATTGGACTCGCCGACTTCTCGAAATTCACGACTCATTTTGCGGGCGCGGGCCACAAGTGCCCGTAGATTACGGGGATGGGCGAGTACGCGACCGCGTACCCATCAAGAAACGGCTCCATCAAAATGATGCGAGCCGTTTCCTTTTCCTGTTCCCTGTGCCCACGTGAACTCGTACGATAGTTGACCTGAACGACGGTCTTGCGGGTCCAGGACATGTTCCGACGTTTTGCCAACCGATTCAAGGAGATGCGCCGTGATATTGCGGTGCCGCTCGAGAGTGAAAACCGGCTCCCGCGCGGGGCTCGCTTTCGCGCGCGCTCGAAGCGTCTCGCGGCAAAATACGGTTGGCGCATCGTGGCGGCAGTCTTCGCTTTCTACCTGGTACGCGACCTGGTGCTCTATGTGCTCCTTCCGTATCTCGCCATCCGCGCCTTTGCGTGGTGAGCACCGCTTCGCATTTCCCCGACTGAGGCGTCGGGGAAACTACTACCCAACTCCTTGGTTGCAAAAATTAGTTCGCAAGTTCGCGGACTTTGATGCAGAGTCTTGGCAGGGGGAGAGGTGAGACATTCGTCGTGCCTCAATATTGGCTGAGGAGCCGGTGAAAACCCAAAATAGGGCCAAAGCGGTATCGGAGGATCCAGTCTGACGCTGTCGGGGAGAAGCAGCGAAATGGCAACACGGGTTCTGCTCGCAATTGGACAGCTGCTGTATCGACAAACCCTGCGCGAAACCATCGTGCAGCGACTCGGTATCGATGTTGTCGCGGAGACCTCCAGCGGGCGCCAGGCGGTCGTACAGGCCGACGACCTCGCCCCAGACCTCGTGATCATGGAGCTGGAGCTCAAGGAGCTCAACGGCGCCGAAGTCATCCGGCAAGTTCGCGGTTCGCACCCCCACCTTCCCGTCATCGCAATCTCTGCACACTCGGACCATGCGTTGGTGATGCGCGTGCTCCGGGCGGGCGCACGTGCCGTCCTGCTTTCCGACAGCACCGTCGAAGAGTTGCAGCGCGCCATTCAGATAACGCTCGATGGACGCATCTACCTTAGTCCGAAATTGGAAGGCCTCATCGCCCAGGCGCTGGTCGAACCCGCGGCGGCGAACACCGTGCTGTCACCGCGCGAGATCGAAGTGCTGCAATTGATCGCGGAGGGCAAATCCACCAGGGAGGTGGCCGAAATGCTGTCGGTCAGCACGAAAACCGTCGAAACGCATCGCCAGCACATCATGGCCAAGGTCCGGCTCTACAGTGTTGCCGAGCTCACCAAGTACGCCATTCGCGAGGGAATCACCACTCTTGCCAACTGACTAACCTCGTTCCGGGCAGCGATTCACAACGCGAGGCCTTGGAATCATTACCAAATCCCCTGGGTGCATCCGGGGAAGCACGACGCAAAGTTCAGGATATTCGTCGTCGCCCAAGCCAAAGCACAATTCTCCAACCACTTGACACCGTGCCGGGGCGACGGGCGGAGCTCTCCCCATTGCGTCGCATCCAGAGTGTTCATGGAGTTTGCTCTCTCTGCGACGGGCGTCCGTTGGCCGCGCGTGGAATTGCCACCCGGCGGGCGCATCGAGAGGGGGGACGAATGCCAAGCAATTCGAGATCGGAAGGAATTCCACGCGGCATGCCGGGGCGTTCCTGGACCAACTGGGTCCTGCTAGCAACCTGTTACGTCATCACAACCAGTCTGCTCTCGCTCGTGGTTGCCATTCTGCTTCCAGACTACTTGTCATCGCCGTGGCCGTGGATGCGCACCGACAACGCGCTGATCGGCGCCTGCGTGGTCATGGTGGTCACGCTCGTGATTCATCTGTCGATCGAGCAACGACATCAGCAACAGATGAACGCCGAACTTCAGCGCATGAAGGAAAACCTACACGTCACCGCGCAGAAACGCCTGTGCGGTCTCCTGCGCGTCAGTCGCATCATGGGTATGCACAGCGACCTGCAGAATGTGTTCGACAGTATCATGGCAGCGTGCATGGAAGCCTTCCCGTGCGACCAGGCCTCGCTGATGATCGTCGATCCCAGCCACAAACGACTGATCGTTCGCGCTGCGCGCGGCCACGAAGATGTGGCTCGCGTGCTCGGCTCGGAAAAGCAGATTGGCGAAGGCATCGCGGGATGGGTGGCCAAGAACAAGACCTCATTGATCCTCGGCCGCGCCGGAGAGCCCACCGAGCACCCAGAGCTTCCCCTGCTTTCCGAGTCGCTGTCCGCCGCTATCGTCGTGCCGATCATCCTGCGTGAAGAACTGGTCGGCGTCATCAACATAGGCAGCCGCTCGCCCGGCACCGAGTACGACGTGGATGACCTGCAGGCGCTGAACGTGTTCGCCGAAAATGCCGGTGCCTGCATTCGCCACGCGGAGCAGGCAGAGTGGATGCGCAAGACCATTGAGGGACTGCGGGAACAGTTGCGCCCCGCGGAACGATCCGGCTATCCGGTCGCACCGGCCGGTGGCGCCAACCGATAAATAGAATCAGCCTGGAGGGAGAATTATGCTGATGACAGGGATTCACGCCAAATGGATGGCATTGGCCTTCGCGCTGGCTGCCCATCACACCGACTCGTTCACGTTCGACTCGCTGGAGCCTACGGTTTCGAAGAACCGAAGCGAGAATCTCGAGCTGACCATGACCATTACACCGGTGGCCGAGAACAGGGATAACGCGGAGCTTGCCTACCGGATGGACTACCGCAATGTCTCGGATCACCTGCTCGTCAATCTGGTGATCCAGAATCCGGTGCCGGCACACACGCAGTTCCGCGTGGGATCGGCGACGAAGGGAACTCCACCGGAGGCCATTATCGAAGTGACACCGTTGTTCTCGAATGATGGCGGGCTTACCTGGAACTACAACCCCGTGAGCGGCGGCGGTGGCGCACCTGCGTCATACGACGCCAACGTCACGCACGTTCGTTTCATGCTGGGTGGCGTGCTGACTCCGGGAATGTCCTCAACAGCGGGTGTCGGCTTTACGGTCCGCGTCAGTCCCAACTAGTTTGCGCGCGACGCAAGGGCCGGTCCGGTTGTGAAACCGTGAGATTGCAACCGGCCGGCCCGAGCTCGTTTCGCGCGGGGGGATTCATGGCAGCGTTCAAGAAAACGTCTGATTTCTGGGAGCAGAGGTCGCTCAAGTTCTGGCTGGCGACCGGCATGCTGATGACGTCCGTGCCCATGATGATCTCGGCCGTGGCTGGCTACATGCTCTATCACCACGCCATCATTGACCCCCTCGTCGACATCTCTGCAAGACAACGGTACATCCTGGCGCCGCTCCACGATATGCAACTGTCCTTGTGGAAGCTGACCGAATCGGTAAATGACTACGCGCTCGACGGCAGAAGGAGCAGCCAGGCGGAATATCATCGCGAATCGAAAGAGATCAATGCCGCGTTTGCGGGCCTGGTGGTCGCGGTGGAAGGACATGGCCTGGAATTGCAAGACGTTGACAGGGCCAGGGCGGACTGGCTGGAAGCGGTCACGTACTCGGATTCCATCATTGCCTCGGCCGGGCTTCATGGGGACGGCGATGTGAGCCACGAAGTCGAACAGTTCGAAGACAGCGTCGACGCTTTCGGACGGGCGCTCGCAGCGGTCTACGACGATGTTCGGGTCGAGAATGAGAACACGCACAGTGTGGCTCTGGCCGACCTCCGGCGCTCGGACAATCTGTCGCTCGCGGGTTTGGGGCTTTCTATCATTTGTGCCATGGTCGGCATCTACATCATCAACAAGTCACTGGTGACAAGCATGAATCGCCTGGCCTCGGGCGCGCTCCGGCTTGCGTCCGGCGACCGGAGCCACCGCATCGAGGTCCGTATCCCCCACGAGCTGGTGAACGTTGCCGAAGCATTCAATGTGATGACGGAACAAATGCTGGCGCAGGAGAAGGCGATCGAGCGCGCGGCCATTACCGATGGACTCACCGGGTTGTTCGATCGCCGCGAGTTCGACCGTATTCTCGCCGACGAGCTCCGTCGTGGAACGCGTTACGGCACTGTAGTGAGTCTCGCGATCGGCGACGTCGATCACTTCAAGAAGTTCAACGACACCTATGGACATCAGGCCGGCGACGACGTGCTGAAGTCGGTGGCCCGGACGCTGCGTGCCACCGTACGCGATGTCGATCGCGTCTTTAGATTTGGTGGTGAGGAGTTCGTGCTGCTCCTGCCGGAAAGCGACGCAGCCGGCGCGTTGCAGACGGCCGAGCGTGTTCGGGCCGCGGTCGAAGAGAGCGTGGTCGTGTTGGCCGACGGTGCGCGCGCGCGAGTATCGATCAGCATCGGGGTCGCGACCTATCCTGTGCATGGAGCAACGCCGGAAAGCCTGCTCAAGAACGCCGACGCAGCGCTTTATGAATCCAAGGCAAAGGGGCGTAATCGCGTCACCGTGGCGATCGGCTAGTCTCCCACATGACCCCTTGAACGACCGGGCCACGTCGCGCCCGACGTGGCCCCGCTCCGGTTGTACAGATCGCCGGAGAAAAAACTGCATGCGCCATGCGCTGCTCGCGGCGCCGGGCGAGCATACCCGCCCCCGGCACTCTTTTCAATCCGCCCGCCCACTTCAGGGCTTGCGGACGCCACGGGCATGCGTCTGGATTGTGTGCGCGCAATCGCGTATCTTGCGCGGAAAAGGGGGGCATCACATGAAATACAGAAAACTCGGCCACAACGGCCCCGACGTCTCTGCCATGGGGTTCGGCTGCATGAGCATCGGCATTGCGGATGTCTACACCAGCAGCATTCACAATGACGAAGATGCAATCAAACTGCTGCACCGTTCGTTGGAACTGGGAATCAACTTTCTCGATACCGCCGACGTGTACGGCGACTCCGAGGAAAAAGTAGGCAAGGCCATTCGCGGCAAGCGCGAGAGCGTCTTTCTTGCCACCAAGTTCGGTTTCGTGCGCGGCGGTGGTGCCAAAGGGCGCGCCATCAATGGGAGTCCGGAGTACATCCGCGAGGCATGCGATTCATCGCTCCAGCGCATGGGGGTAGACCACATCGATCTCTACCAGATGCACCGCGTCGACGATCAAACTCCGATCGAAGAATCGGTGGGAGCCATGGCGGAGCTGGTGCGCGCGGGCAAGGTAAAATACATCGGTCTTTCCGAGCCGTCCGTGGCGACCGTGCGCCGCGCGCACAAGGTGCATCCGCTGGCATCGATCCAGAACGAATACTCGCTGTTCACGCGCGATCCCGAAAACGGAATGCTCGACACCATTCGCGAACTGGGCATCGCGCTCATCGCGTACAGCCCGCTCGGACGGGGATTCCTGGCGGGACGATTCCAGAGCGCGGACCAGTTGTCGGAGAAAGACTGGCGTCGCGGGCATCCGCGCTTCCAGGGCGAGAACTTCGACAGGAACATGGCGCTGGTGGAGCGCGTGAAAGAAGTGGCGGCGCAGAAGGGATGCACACCGGCGCAGCTTGCGCTCGCGTGGCTCCTCCATCGCGGGGACGATATTTTCCCGATTCCCGGAACCAGCAGCATCAAGCGGCTGGAGGAAAATGCGGCGGCGCTCGACATCAAGCTGACCGCCGAGGACGTCAAACGTATCGAAGAAGCGGCCCCGCGGGGTGCGCAGGGCGATCGCTACAACGAGCACATGATCAAGTTGATCAATCGGTGAGGAACTCCCGCGCGCGGATGTTCAGTCGTTGCGAAAGACGTCCGTATTCACGTACTTGAGGCCGGAATCGATCATCAGCGTGACCACCGTGGCAGCCGGGCCAAGCCGGCGACCCACTTCGATGGCGCCGATGACATTGGCGCCCGACGAGGTACCCGTAAATAGAGCCTCTTCCCGGGCGAGTCGTCGCGCCATGGCTCTGGCATCATCCGTGGGAACCGGGATCACGCCATCAGCGAGTGACGCATCCCACAGCGGCGGCACGTAACCGATGCCGACGCCCTCGATCTTGTGCGGCCCCGGCTGGCCGCCACCGAGCACGGCGGATTCCGCCGGTTCCACGGCGTAAAACCTCAATCGTGGATGGTGAAGTCGGAGCGCCGTAACGGTTCCGCGCGACGATGCCGCCGTGCCCACGCTGTGCACGAATGCATCCACCTTCCCGCCCGTCTGCGTCCAGATTTCCTCTCCCAGTGCGTGATAGCCGGTGATGGTGTCGGCGTTATTGAGCTGGTCGGTCCAGAAAGTGCGCGGCGCGAGTGCGAGCACTCGAGCGGTTTCTATCATGTCGAGGATGAGTTTCTTGGTCGTCTTGCCGCCCTCGCTGGGGACGAGGGTGAGCTTTGCACCCAGCGCCGACATCTGGTCGCGCTTCTCGCGGCTGAACGCATCCGACGTGACGATGTGGATGGGATAACCACGGGCGGCGCACACGAGTGCGAGTGACGCACCCGTGCTGCCGCCCGTGTATTCGACCACCGTGTAGCCCGGCTGCAGGCGTCCATCCGCTTCGGCGCGCGCGATGACCGCATGCGCCATGCGGTCCTTCATGCTGCCGGTGGGATTCTCCCACTCCAGCTTCACGAAGATGCGGGCACAGTCCGGCGGCACCACGCGCCGGAGCTGCACCATCGACGTATTGCCGATCGCGTCGAGAACGTTCATCTATTTCGGGCCGGCGAGACCGATGGGCACACCGCCCGGCGCGCGCACGATCGCAATCACCAGGTCTGCCATGACCGGCGAAGGCGGCATCATCTCTTCAGCGCCCTCCTTGATCGCCTTGTCGTACGCCTTCTTTACATTGGCGACCTGAACGTAGGGAACCGCGCCCGGTACTTCGGGCGAATTGTTGATGCGGATGCCGCCGCCGCCCTTGTCGGAATACATGAACAGCAGGTACTCGCTGCCATCGGGCATGGGGAAGCTGGGACGAAACGTCCAGCCCAGCACTTTCGCGGCCCACTTGCCGGTGGCACTGGGGTCGACGCTTACAAGCTCGGTGTGGGTGATCCAGCTGTCGAGCGCAGAATTGTACCGGCCTTCGCCCGTCTTCGCCTTGCGCTTCGCTTTCGCCCTGGTTTTGGTTTTTGACTTTGCCCGGGTTGCCGGAGCTGCTTTTCGAGATGCTTTCTTCCTGGCCATGACGCTTCCTTTCATGTGGATATGAATTGATGTCGGCTTCGCTTCGCATTGTAATCAGGCGGCGCGCGCGCGTCGAGTCCCGGCGCGGTTGACAGTGCTCGCCGGCGCGTCTAGGCTCCCAGCGTCCTGCCGGGATACAAATGATCCTCTTCCCGGGTTTACAGCCTTGTAATGACACTCCGCGCCAATGCTCGCAGGCCGGAAAAAGGACCAACGCCAGGTATCGGTTCGAAACATGAGCAACACACTCACCATCGCACTCGCATCTCCCCGCGTGGCCGTTTCCATTGAAGACGGGCTCGAGCGCATCCACAAGCTCGTCGGTGAAGCGGCCGAAAAGGGAGCGGAAGTCATCTGCTTCCCGGAAGCCTATCTCCCCGGGCTGCGCGGCCAGGATTTTCCCGTCCTCGACTGGGAAGAGCGACACCAGGAGCACGTATTGAAATCGGTCGCATACTGCGCTCGCGACCACAGGATGACGACGATACTCTCCATCGAACGCATCACGAAAATGGGCCGCCAGATTGCCGCCGTTGTCTTCGACGAGCGCGGGAACCGGCAGGGCTTGCAGACGAAGAATCAACTCGACCCCAGCGAGGATGCGCACTACGTCCCCGGCATCACGCGGCGGTTGTTTGTGGCCGGTAAAGTGAAGTTCGGAGTCGCGATCTGTCACGAGGCCTGGCGTTATCCGGAAACCGTGCGCTTTGCCGCGACGCGTGGAGCAAAGATCGTGTTCCAGCCCCAGCACACGGGCAACGAGCAGGCGGGGATCAAGGTGAAGAAGTGGGGGGCGGCGGACTCTCCATATTATGAGCAGGCGATGGCGATGCGCGCGCGGGAGAACACCATCTATTTTGCCAGCGTCAATTACGCTCTGCGCTTTCCCGATTCAGCCACCAGCCTCATTGACCCTTCGGGTGCGTGCCAGGCATTCTTGCCGTACGGAGAAGAAGGCGTTCTCGTCGCTGAGATCGACCTCGACAAAGCGACCGGTCTTCTTGCCGGTCGTTTTGCTCCCGACCGCTACCGCGCCGAGACGTAGAGCAGCGCGCGTGGCGTTGACAGCCTCCGCGTCTTCATAATAGCCTCGGCGAGCGGAAACGTCCGGTTGCACCCGCCCACAACCGGAGTGTATTGCAGCCATTTGCCGGCTTTTTCCGCTCATTATTCTGTTCTCGGGAGGCCGCCCATGCACTCGCTCTCGTCGCGACGCGTTTCCGGTATGCCGGTAGTCGCCGCACTCGCGCTGCTCATCGCGCTATCGTGCACGAGCAGGACAACCTCCACAACCACAACCACGGCCGACTCCACGGCCACTGCCGCGGCTGATCCGCTGCCGTCGTGGAATGATGGAGCCGCCAAGCAGGCCATCGTCATGTTTGTGGTGAAAGTTACGACGGAAGGAAGCACCGACTTCGTTCCGCCCGCTGAGCGCATCGCCGTCTTCGACAACGACGGTACGCTGTGGGCGGAACAGCCGGTTTACTTCCAGCTCCAGTTCGCACTCGATCGCGTAAGGGAAATGGCGCCGGAGCGTCCGGAGTGGAAGACCAAAGAGCCGTTCAAGTATCTGCTCGCGGGTGACATGCAGAAATTCATGGCCGGCGGCGAGCGCTCTCTGGTCTCGGTGGTGGAAGCGTCGCACAGCGGAATCACCACCGACGAGTTCAACACGGTCGTGAAGGACTGGTTTGACACCACGCGCCATCCCAAGACCAATCTCCCCTACACCAGGATGGTCTACCAGCCGATGCTCGAGTTGCTGGCGTACCTGCGCGCCAACGGCTTCAAGACTTTCATTGTCTCCGGCGGCGGTGTGGAGTTCATGCGCACTTTCGCGGAAGAGGTTTACGGCATTCCGCCCCAACAGGTCATCGGCTCGCAGGGCAAACTCAAGTACGAAGTGCGCAACGGCGTTCCGGTGCTTGTGAAGCTTCCCGAGGTCCAGTTCGTCGACGACAGGGAGGGGAAACCCGCGGGCATCCAGACCTTCATCGGACGCAGGCCCATCGCCGCTTTCGGCAATTCGGACGGCGACCTGCAGATGCTGGAGTGGACCACGGCCGGAAGCGGTGCACGCTTCGGCCTCATTGTTCATCACGATGATGCGGAGCGCGAGTGGGCGTACGACAGGGATTCCCACATCGGGCAGCTTGACAAGGCTTGGGACGAAGCCAACGCCAGGGGGTGGACGGTCGTCAGCATGAAGGACGACTGGAACCGAATCTTTCCCGGAGGTTTGCAGTGAAGCAGGCGGAGCCGCAATTCAACGCCAATGCCGAGGGCGACGGACAACCGGGTTTTGAGATTCTCTTGGGTCTCAATTTCTCGCGGGCACAAGAGTAGGAGGATCAATGAGACGCATTATTGCAGCCGTGGTCATGATCATGAGCCTTGCCGGCGCGGTTCACGCCGGCGAGCTTTTGCGTCCCAGCAACCGTACCGGGTTCTGGGATTTCACCATTCAAACCCGCTACAGCGCTGCCAAGGACTTCGAGGGCCCCGGAGGATCGAAGCTCTCGCTCGAAGATGACCTGGGTTGGGGATTTGGGGTGGGGTACAACGTGAACGAGCGGCTCAATATCGGCGGCTTCATCAGCTGGCGCACGATCGACTACACGGCGATTGCTGTGGACCAGGCGGATCCGACCAACACGACGGCGTACAGCGGCTGGCTCGATACCGGAAATTTCGCGGCCAGCGCCATCTTCAACCTGCTTCCCAAAGCGTTTACGCCCTACGTGCAGGGCACGGTGGGTTGGGCAATGGTTGATACCAACATTCCATCCGGATTCGCGAGCGGGTGCTGGTGGGACCCCTGGTGGGGCTACATCTGCGACGGGTACGCGACAACCTACGGCGTGGATGGCGTGGCCTACTCGCTGGGTGGCGGCATCAGCCTGCAGCCGATGGACATCATGTTTCTTCGCATCGGCTACGACCGTATGTGGATCGATATCGACGGCGCGGCCGACAGTGCCGACCTGATTCGTGTCGACGCTGGATTCCTGTATCGATGATCAGGTCCAACGAAGTGCGCGTGAAAATCTCCCGCTGCACGGCGGTTTTCAGTCTCTTGCTGGTGGCGGCGTGCTCGAAAGAGAGCGCGCCGCCCGGCACCACCGGCGCGGCGACCAGTGACACGCCGGTGAGCATTGTCGCCACCGACAGCGGCTTCACGCTCCCGGACACGCTGCATTCCGGTCTCAACCATCTGGTTTACGAGAACCGTGGCAACGAGATCCACGAGTGCATGTTCATCAAGCTGCCCGACGGCATGAGCGCGGCCGACTATGTGGCGCAGGTCAAATCCGGAATCTCATTTCCCGAAGGTGCGAAAGACTGCGCCGGGCCCGGTCTCGCGTCTCCGGGCACAAGAGTTGAGATGTGGGTGCCCCTGGAAGAGGGGAACTACATCACCGGGTGCTGGATCGCCGACCACATGACGGAACGCCGACCGGCGGGTTTTGTCGTGCACGGGGCGGCACAACCGCCGGTTTCACCGCCGCGCGAGGACGTCATTGTCCGCATGCTCGACTTTCAGTTTGTGCTCTCGGGTCCGATCAAGCGCGGTGAGCAGACCATTCGCTACGAAACCGTCGGACCCTCGATGCATGAAGTGGATATTGTGCGCCTCGCGGAAGGCCGGAGTGTGGACGACGTGCGCAACTGGTTCCGCAACCAGGAACGTGACCCGTTGCCCGGAACCATCGCCGCCGGGTGCATGGACAGCCACGACCTGACGCGGGTGAGCTGGGTGCGGCACACGTTCGAGCCCGGCCGCTACGTGCTGTGGTGTGACATGCCGATGATCCAGTCCGCGGAAAAAGCGGACCCGGACGCCGCACACGTCACGCATGCCGACGCCGGCATGTTCAAGGAAGTGACCGTCGACTAGTGGCCGGCCGCCGCGAACCGGCGGCGCGTCATCAGGGTGAGCGCGGCGACAATCGTTGCCACAATCCCCGTCACCCCAATCAGGAACAACGTGTTGCCGCGTCCTGCCGGCGTCCGGCGGCCCTGCGCAATCTGCAGCGCCGCAGCCACGGTTTCGCGCGTGTGCGAAGTTCCGTGCAGGTACGCCGACACGGCGAGATTCCTGTCCAACACCGCCACTTCGTTGGCGTGATTGAACGCCCCTCCATCCAGAGTGACAAAGTTGAAATCGATGGCGTCGAGTAGCGCCATACGGTCCTCGGCCGACGCGACGGCCAGCTTCCACCCGTCCGGCAATTGCTGCGCTTCGCGATACGCGTGCATGGTCTGAACCGAGTCTGCCGAATCGAACGACACCGTCAGCACGTTGAAGTCGGTCCCGATCTGACCGGCTTCCGCCACCGCGGTCTTGAGCGTCGACGTGATGGCGATGCACGCGCCCTGACAGTGCGTGAAGATAGGACTGATGAGGAGCGGCCGGCCGGCGAGTTCGCTCAGACGGAAGGAAACGCCGTGGTCGTCGGTCAACTGCACATCGGGGACGACGTGCCCGCGCGTCGTGCTCTCGTCGGGCGGAGAAGGGATCTGCGCCGCGGCGGTCACGGCCATGGCCATCCAGACCGCCGCGGCGGAAACCATCCAACGACACCGCTTCATCGCAACGGAATCGGCGTGTTCGGCGAATAGGGAACCGCGCCCGAATACGTCGAGCGAATCACGTCGTAGAGCGGCGGCGCGTAGGCGATGATCAGTATCACGATCGCAACCATGATCCAGGGCCGGAAGTTCCTGACCCACGGCACGTCTTCATCGAGATAGGCCTCGCTGGACGGGAAATCCAACGCCGGCTCTTCGACACGCGGTGACTTGAGCGTCTGGAAGAGCACGACGAACCACAGCACCATGGCCCCGGCCATGATCAGCCCGCCGAACGATGCGAAGACAGCGAGAGGGTTCCAGGAGCCGTTGTAGAGCGGCGATGACGGATTGCTGTAAGACATCCCGAGGTTGGTACGGCGCGGCTCGCCCTGCAGGCCGTCGAGCATCATCATGGTCGAGAAAATGGAAACGCCGGTCAGCCACAGCCACGGCACCAATACGTTGAGTTTCGGTGATGCAACGCGTTTCCCGGTCAACTTCGACACCATGTAGATCGTCATCCCGATGAAAGCAAGGAATACGGGACCGCCGACAGTGGTGTGGAAGTGTCCGGGTACCCAGCTCGTGTTGTGCACGACCGCATTTACGCTGTAGGAGGTGTTGAGGATACCCGTGATCCCGCCCACGAGAAAAAGCAGCATTCCCGCAAAGAAGTAGCCGAAGAGATAATTATCCTCGTTGAAATAGGGCAGCTTCGACCACCACTCGAAGAGGCCCTTCCCGCCCTGCTTGCGCGCTCCGTATTCCATCGAAGCCGCCAGCGTGAACGCGGTGAGGAAGCTGGGCAGACCCACCAGGTACGTGAACGCGGCGTGCACGCCCTTCCACTGCGCACCGATGCCGGGCTCGCCGAACTGGTGGTGCACACCGACCGGCGCGGAAAACAGGATGAACAACATGAACGCGAGCCGCCCCGCGAAGTCTGAGTACAGTTTGCCGCCGGCCAGGCGCGGCAGCATGCTGTAGTACATGGCGTAGGCCGGCAGAAGCCAGAAGTAAACCAGCGGATGCCCGAAGAACCAGAACAGTGTGCGCGAAAGTGGCACGTTGATGGTCTGGATGTACCCGAGCGACCACGGCAGCAGCATGCCCAGCACTTCATAGGCAAGTGGGATGGTCGCCATCATCCATACGATGAACGTGACGAAGATTCCGACCACTGCCATCGGCGTCTTGCGTGCGGGATTTTCCCGCCGCCAGCGCAGGTAGACCGGGATCCAGTTGAAGAACGCGATCCACGACCCGACGATCAGTGCGGCGGCCCCGGCGTAGAACGCGGTGTGCGCCTTGAGCGGGGCGTAGAAGGTATAGAGGACGCTCGCCTTGCCCGCGAAGATCGCGGCGGCCGCGGCCACCGACCCGCCCAGCATCAGCAGACCCGACACCCACGCCGCTTTCGCGTTCGGCTCGCGTCCGAGGAAATGGGCCACTACCGCAGTGCCAAATGCTACCGCGAAAAACGTCGTGAACACGATCGCATTGATGACGCCGTGCAGGGTGAGTCCCTGGTAGTACTCGATCCCCATGAAGGACGTGGAACGGATGGCGCCTGCGCGATAGAGCGTCTGCACGAAGCCGTGGTAGATACCAAACATCAGGAGCATCGAAGGCACCAGGAGCTCGATCAAGAGCAACCACCGTAGCGATGGTGACAGACGGGTCAAAACCGGGGTCATTCCCGGTGCAGTCGTGGTGTGCAAAGAGCTGTGCGACATGCTCATTCCTCCGTTACCTTGAACGTGCCCGACATCATGGCGTGTCCGAGACCACAGTATTCGTGGCAAACAATCGGATACGTGCCGGCGCGATCGAAATGCAGGGTTGCACGGTTCATCGAGCCGGGTACCGCCATCAGGTTGACGTTCGTGCCGATCACGTTGAATCCGTGCACGACGTCGGCGCTGGTCAGGTAGATGTCGACGGTCGATCCCTTCGGAACTTCGATCTCGGCGGGATCGAACAACCACATGTGCGCGAGACAGTGAACTTCGTAGCGGTGATCCGCGTGCTTGATGACCTCACCGTGGGTGAAGGGCTGTGCCGACGCCAGGCACGTGGGAAGTTGAACGCCCAGTCCGAATACCGACCAGGCGACGGCAGCGGCGAACACGAGCATCAGACACGCTGAAATCTGCAGAACGGCTTTTTCGTAGCGATCCATGGCCGACCTCAGTTGGTTGAGCCACGCGTGGCCATGATGGCCCACACGCTGAAAAAGATCCCCGCATAGACGACGACCATCAGGATGAAGAACGCAAAAGCTCCCCGGGGGACGAACTTCTCTTCCATAGCGGCCTCCATTTGTTAAAGGTAACAAGATAGAAATATCCGATTATAGCCGGGTCGTCAATGGGCTTTCGGTGGGTGGGGAGTGGTGGAGGCCTTGGTTGCCGCGCACCGGAGTGGCTTCCGTCCAATCGCTGCTTCCTTGCTTGACCCGCCGGCGTGTTTGCGGTCTTCATGGGGGATGCGGCGGCTGCTTCGACGACTTCGTGTGTTTCTATCTCAACCCCGCAACGCGGAACGCGTGGGGCTTATTGCGGCCGCCTTCGTTTCAGGTCTGGTTGCGGTAGGCTACGCGCGGTTATTCAAGATGGTTGAGAACCTCTCCGTCACGCTTCTGCTCACGCATCCGCTCTGGCTCCTGGGAGTAACTCCGGCCTGTTTTCTTCTCGGGTGGTGGACAGTGGCCCGTTTCGCTCCACGTGCCGGTGGAAGCGGTATTCCCCAGGTGATGGCGGCGATGGACCTGCACGAATCAGCGCGATGGCGTCCGGCCATCGCTGCACTGCTCGGCGTTCGCATCGCGGTCGTCAAGATTGTGAGCTCACTGTTGTGCATTCTCGGCGGTGGGGTGGCAGGGCGCGAGGGGCCAACCCTGCAGGTCAGCGCATCCATTTTCTACACGATCGCCAAGCGTGTTCGCTCCTGGACCTCGGCGGTTGCAGTCGAGTCATGGATACTTGCCGGCGCGGCGGCGGGAATGGCGGCGGCATTCAACACTCCGCTTGGCGGCATCGTGTACGCCATCGAGGAGTTGGCGAGCAAGCATTTCTCACGCGTGCGAACTACGGTGCTTTCGGCGGTACTGGTTGCGGGACTTGTCTCGCAGTGGTTGGTCGGCAGTTATCTCTACCTGGGCTATCCGGCCGTCGGAACCGTGCGCTTCGGGGTAATTCCGGTAGCAATCGTGATCGGGTGCATGGGCGGTCTGATCGGTGCTCTGTTCGGAGAGTCGATCTTCGTCGTTCAACGCTTCCTGCTGCGCAGCTTTCGACTTCAGCGCGTTCGCGCGGGCTTCCTGATCGCACTCGTGTGCGCTTTCACTCTCGTGGGCATCGGGCTGCTTGATGCCCACGCGCTGGGTCCGGGCAATCGACTGATTTCCGAAATTCTATCCGGCAGAGAGCATCCTGGAATTGTAACCGTACTGAGTCGTTTCGTGACGACGCTCGTCACTTATGTGAGCGGATGCGCGGGCGGCGTGTTTGCGCCGTCGCTGGCTCTGGGAGCGAGCCTGGGAGCATGGATTTCGTCGTGGTGGATGGGGCAGAGCACGGTGCTGCTGGCACTGCTGGGGATGATTGCTGTCCTGACCGGTGTGACCTTCTGTCCGTTCACGTCATTCGTTCTGATTGTGGAGATGACGGACCACCATAACGCCATTTTGCCGATGATGCTGACCGCGTTGGCTGCACAGGGAAGCGCCCGGCTGGTGTCGCGACATTCCTTCTATGAGAAATCCAAACGCGCCATGATCTACCAGCTGAGGCACGCGGATGGCAGCAGGTCCGCACCCGCGAGCCCGCTATCCGGGGATGATGAGGGCGAGTGAGCGTGCGATCCGGTTGGGAATGTCGGTCCAACGCCGCGCCGGCCCCATCGCGAGTGCCTGGTTGACTTCGATCTCAATGCCGACATAGCGCGAGGCGGCAAATTTCTTGCGCAGCGCCGTGGTGAGTCCATCGCTGGAACCCTTGTAGGGATAGTTCTTCTTCACGCGCAACAGCGGTGCTTCCCAGTGCAGCGCGTGCAGCCACACCTCGCAGAAATCGGCTTCCGCCTTGCGCGCCGGGTCGTACAGGAGCCCGACGTCGGTCGTGCGCTTCTTGCCGTTCAGCACGGGAGTGAATGTGTGCACGCCGACGTGCACGACACGCGCGTGGGTGCGCAACGCGCTCTTTACCACGGCTTCCACGGCTCCGCGGTGAGGATGATAGTACGCCTTCAGAAGTGCATTCTTCTCTTCGCGCGCGAGGCCGCGCGTGAATTCCGAAAACAGCTGCGCATGCCCGATCGAACGATTGGGTTCGACCACAAGGCGAGAGACTGTGCTAGCCACCAGCGGTGCTGCAGTCTCTTTGGCAATGGTGCGTGCCAGTTGCAGAGCGCCCGGATCCCAACCCCGGTGCGACTGGAGCACTCTGGTCTTCCCGCGAAAAAGTTTGCGACACGAAGCGGGCACCCTGTTACCGGCGTGCTCGCAGCTCAATACCAAAGCGACCTTGTTACTTTTCGGCATGAAGCATCCTGTTCTGCTGGAGACAGTCACACAGTCGTGAGTAGACCGCGTGCAGGCGGTCGCGGTCCAGCCTTATGCGGGCTGCAACATCGGACTTTTCGCCGCAGGTGGCACGCACGATGCGCCGCGCCAGGGGGCCATCGCGCAGAATGACGCGCAGGGCGCGGTTCCAGGCGTCGGCGAAGCCGTCGCTCGGCGCTACCACGCTCCCGACCAGGTGCTCCCACACGTTGGCGGCGGTGGCTTCTCTGGCACGAATCCCGAAGGCGTCGAGGTAATCACGGTCGCGGATGATGGCGGCCTCGGCGGTGTGCGTGGTCGCGACGAGAATCGAGTTCAGGGCGTCGGTGGCGGCGCGTTGCTGACGTTCCAGCGGCTGCCACTTCTCGCTCACGAGCGCGCGCAGCACGCACGTGATGGCGTGCAACACCGCCATGTCGGCCGACGGGCATTCCTGCACGTCGATGATGCGAATTTCGATCGCGCTGCGGTCGAAGCGGGCAATGGCGCCGCGCGCGTTGAGCCATTCATTGCGCAGAATCTCGTCGCTGTCGAAGGGCGCAATGTCCCGATACATGGGCCCGAGGATCTTCTCCTCGTAGTCCCGCTTCGTATAGACGGGTTCGGGTATCACCTGGCCCGCGATGGAGGGAATCTTCTTCTGGTTCTCACGATAGAAGTGCATCCGGCTGTCCATCAAACCGGTGAGCCGGCCGTCGAGAACGGGCGAACTCGCCGCCAGAGCGGGAATGATGGGGAGGACGAGGCGAATGGCGGCATGCAACCGGCCAAATTCAGAATCGCCATCGAAGGGAAGGTTCAGGTGTGCGCACTGAAGGTTCGACCAGCCGTGACCCTTGCAGCCGAAGACGCGGTCGAAGGCCTGGTAGATCTCGTTGTCTTCGTGCGGCCACAGACGCGTCTCGCGCGCAGGATCCATCCACGGGTGCGCGGCGCCGGGCATCAGCCGACCGCCTTCGCCTTTGAGGATGGCCTCGATCTCGGCCACGTCTTCCATGACGGCGTCGTCGAGACCGGTCAGCGCAGAAGCCGGGCCGTTGGTCTTGATTTCGAGCACGTGCAGGACGAGTTCGTTCGACCACGCCAGCGCCCCGCGCTCGACCTCCGAGGTGTACTCGCGCGCGACGGCACGAATGACCTCGTCGCTCCTGGGGAGCACGTCGAGCGAGCCGGCGTCGACGATCATGTACTCGAGCTCGACGCCCACACCTTCGAACAGACCCAGTGTGCGCACGACGTCAGACTCCCTTGATTTCTTCGATGCGGCGCAGGAGTGACTTCATGATGCGCAGGTAGAGCTTGTCGCCGATGATCTTGTCCTCACACCCGGCCTCGATGCTGGGGTTATCGTTCACTTCGATCAAGTAGAACTCGTCGCCACGTTGTTTCATGTCGACGCCGTAGAGGCCGTCGCCGATGGCGCTGGCCGCTGCCGTGGCGAGGCGAATGAGCTCGCGCGGTGCGCGCGGCACGGCGATGGTTTCCACGCGACCCGACTGCAGCGCTCCGGTGCGCGTGCGTTTCAATATCTGCCAGTGTTTGTGGGCCATGAAGTAGCGGCACGTGTACATGGCTTTGCCCTCGAGCACGCCGATGCGCCAGTCGAAGTCGGTGGGCATGAACTCCTGCGCCACCAGAAGGTCCGAGCTGTCCAGTCGCCGCGCGATCTCGTCGTCGAGCTCGGCACGCGTGTTGAGCTTCACCACGCCGCGCGAGAAGGAGCTGTCCGGCTGCTTCACCACACAGGGAAGATTCAGAACATCGGCCACCTCTTTGGCGTTTTCACGGTGCACGATCATGGTTCTGGGGGTGGGCAGCTTGTACTGGTCGAACATCTCGGCCAGGTAGACCTTGTTGGAGCAGCGAATGATCGACTCGGGGTCGTCGATCACCGCCAGGCCCTCGGCGGCGGCACGGCGCGAGAACCGGAAGGTGTGGTGATTGACCGCCGTGGTTTCCCGGATGAAGAGCGCGTCGAATTCGGCAATGCGCCGATAGTCGTCGCGCGTGATGATCTGCGGGTCGAGTCCGATGCTCTCTGCGGCGCGTCCGAACTTGCGCAACGCAGCCGCATCGGACGGCGGATCGTTCTCGTCCGGATTCACCAGAATGGCGAGGTCGTACTTGAATTTTTTTCCGCGCCGAAGGGGACGCTCGCTGCGCAGGAAGTACTGACCCGCTGCGTTCACGACAAACGGCCGCTGCCAGTCGGGAATTTCTTTCACGCCGATCGGGTTCACCTGATCGAGTTCCCACTTGTCTTTCTGGTAGATGAACTCGGCGCGGATCAGCGGCGCTTCGAAGAACGAAAACAGCGCGAGCGCCAGACGCTCATAGCGCTTCACGGTGGTTTTTCCGAAGTAGATGTTGAGCTGGTACTTCTCGGCCTTGATATGCGCAAACGCGCGCTGAATGAGCTCGTCAATGTCTTCGGAACGGATGCGGAAGATGGCCTCCGAGCGCATGTCCTGCAGCGTCATGATGCTGGGAATGGCGCGGTGTCCGCGCGCGCTGGCAAGCAGCGACACGTAGTAGCCGTTGCTCATGTACCGGTACGACCGGCACAAATTGAATACCTTGGCGTTCTCGATGTCGTTGTATTCCGGATCCGAGAGATAGTCGCGCGCCGAGACAACTTCAACGCCCGGGATCTGCAGCGGCCAGTTGCGCGGATTGTCGACGACGAAGAGGCGGGTGGACATGGCTCTTTCAGTCGCGCTTCCTGGCCCGCGAGATCACGAGTACGTTGGCGTCATAGGTAAGGATTCCGAGCAGGATGGAGCAGATCAGGCGATTGATGCCAACGTCGTAGCTGCGTTTGCCCTTCGCCAGGGGATTGGCGTGATAGGGATCCGAGACCTGGACGGCGCGCGCATCGGAATCGTAGCCGGTCAGTACCACGAAGTGTCCCCCCGGCACGCCGCGAATGTCGTCGTAGTCGCCGCGGGGCCCGTACTCGCGCGCGGTCTGGTACAGGTAGGTCGAGCTCAACCCGGCGATCAGGGGCACATTGCCGTTGAGGTGGCGACGCAACAGCTTGGGTGAAAGCTCGGTGAAACGAATCTGACCACCGAGCTCGATGAACTCGACGTACGCCTTCGACGCAATCTTGAGTTTGCGCTGGTGCTTGACCGCCATCTGCTTTGCGAGGCGGTCGGCGAGTGCTTCCTGCGGCAGCGCGTGCCAGGTGGGATCGAACACCTGGAGGTTGTACGAATACAGGCTCACCTTGTAGCCGCGACGCAGGGCATGCGATCCGAGGAAGACGCCGAGCGTGCCGCCCTCGTCGAGGTGCTCGACATCGCGGATCACATCGGCGAGATCGATGCGGTCCTGGTAGTAACGATAGATCGAGTGCAGGCAGGTGGCACCGCAGGTGTAGTCGTCGGGCTGAGCGACAATGTCAAACTCGATCCGGGTTTTCATGCGGCGCGGATTATAGCAACCGGGCCGAAAAACGGACAAAGGGTCATTTCGCAGTGTTGCGGGCGTGGACGCGGCTTTTTGGCGCGGGGCACCCGGTTGAGGGTTGCGCGGTCAGGGATGGGCCGCTATGCTGGGGCGCGTGAAGTTTCTCCTCGTCCTGTGTGCGGTGCTCTGCGCTGGATGCACCTCCAATTACGGCCCGAAGACCATTCCGGCCGCGCGCTTCGATTACAACCAGGCCATCTCGCAGTCGTGGGATCAGCAACTGCTCCTGAACCTGGTGCGGTTGCGCTACCGCGACAATCCATTGTTTGTCGACGTAACGTCCGTGACCGCGGGCTACTCCGTCGAACGCAGCGGTCTGGTCGGTGGCAGCGTCGGGAGCGACGAGGGTCCGCAGGGCACGGCCGCGCTGGGGCTCAAGCTGGTCGAGAATCCGGTGATCAGCTACAACTATCTGAGTGGCGAACAATTCAACCAGAGGTTGCTCTCACCCATCACGCCGGGGACCTTCGAGGCGCTGGCGCAATCGGGGTGGAGCGTGGAGCGACTGCTGTTGTGCTGCGTCAACGGGCTCAACGGCGTCGAGAACGCGGTGGCGGCTGCCGGCCCGACCCCGGACTACGTGCCGGGTTTTGAGTCCTTTCAGCACGTCGCGGCATTGTTCCGAAAGCTGCAGGTCGAGCGCCGCGTGCTGCTCGAGCGCGAAGGCGAAAACACCTACCTCCACATCGATGCTGCCGCCGGCCCGGACGCCGCCGAGTTATGCTCGCTGCTCAAACTCGATCCCTCGCTCGATCGCTACGCGGTCGTCTCCGCTCGTCGTTCGCAATCATCGGCGCAACTCGCGGTGCAGGGACGGTCGTTGCTTTCGGTGATGTTCTTCCTGTCGCAGGCCGTCGACGTTCCCGAGGCGGACCGGAAGGCGGGCAAGGTGACCACCACCCACGATGCCGAGGGCAAGGAGTTCGAATGGTCGCGGGTGGTGGGTCCGGTGCTGCACGTTCGCTGTGGCGAAGCGGAACCAGCGGCCGCGCAGGCCGCGGTTGCGGTGGCGTACCGCGGACACTGGTTCTGGATCGAGGACAACGACCTCAATTCCAAGACGACGTTTGCGTTGCTGCGGCTTCTGCTGTTCCTCAAATCCGGTGAAAACCGGGCCGACGCACCCGCCGTCACGATTCCTCTTCGGTAGTCTGCGACCCTCGCATAGGATCATTGCGTTTTGTGTGCCCATGCCCGGGCAACGGTTCCGGGCATCAGTCGGAGGACTATGATC
This sequence comes from uncultured bacterium, assembly GCA_964621155.1. Lineage (GTDB taxonomy): Bacteria > Krumholzibacteriota > Krumholzibacteriia > WVZY01 > JAKEHA01 > JAKEHA01. The sequence goes on from CAZULB010000004.1 coordinate 27,355, forward strand.
GGCAAGACATTCGGTCACTACCAGATCACGGCGAAAATCGGCAAAGGCGGAATGGGTGAGGTCTTTCGCGCCCACGATACCCGCCTCGACCGCGATGTGGCACTGAAGTTCCTGCCCGAAGCGATGTCGGCCGACCCCGAGCGTGTCGCGCGCTTCGAACGCGAGGCCAAAGCCGTCGCCGCGCTGCAGCACCCCAACATTGTCACCATTCATGCGGTGGAAACCATCGATGGGCGCACGTGCATCAGTATGGAGCTGGTGGACGGCCCCACGCTTGATGCGGTGATTCCGCCCAACGGCTTCCCGCTCGACAAGTTCTTCGAGATTGCCATCCCGCTGGCCGACGCACTGCGCGCGGCCCACGCCAAAGGCATCACGCATCGCGACCTCAAGCCGTCGAACATCATGGTCGACGGTGAAGGCCGGTTGCGCGTGCTTGACTTCGGCCTGGCGAAACTCCTGGCGGCCCCGGAATCCGGCGGCGAAACCACGATTGCCGACGGCAACATCACGGCCGAAGGGAAGGTGCTGGGGACAGTCAATTATATGTCGCCCGAACAGGCCGAGGCGAAAGCACTCGACCACCGCTCCGACATCTTCTCGTTGGGTGTCGTCCTTTACGAAATGGCAACCGGCGTTCGCCCCTTCAAGGGCGACACACCGATTTCAACCGTGTCTTCGATCATCAAAGAAAAGCCGGTATCGGTGACCGAGCTGCGCGCCAATCTTCCGCATCACCTCGGTCGCGTGATCAATCGCTGCCTCGAGAAAAACCCGGAGAAGCGTTTCCAGACCGCGCGCGATGTATGCAACGAGCTGGAAGGATTGCAGAAAGAAGTTGAGTCCGGTGACGTCGAACAAAATCTGAGCACATCGACGTCGCGCAGCGCGATCAATCTCACTGCGCCGAAACAACGGCGACCCTGGTGGCCCTTTGCAGCCGCCGGTGTGGTCATCGCACTGGTCGCCGTCTACTTTGTGTTTCTGAAAAATCCCGCGGGGGACGCGTCGCTCAATCTGAAAACTCGTCCCATGACAGGAGCAGTGGGAGTCGAGGGCGCCGGCAGCTGGTCGCCCGACGGAGGCTTCTTTGCCTACAATCACTCGCAGTCGGGACCCCAGGATATCTTCGTGGTGTCCGCCGCCGGCGGCGACCCGATTGCGCTCGTGCAGGGTGAGGCGGACGACGTGAATCCGCGCTGGTCGCCCGACAATCGGTGGATCGCGTTTGCCTCCAACCGCGATGGTCACACCGGCGTCTACCTGGTGCCGCCCTTGGGCGGACAGGTGCAGAAACTCGTCGATACGGGAGGAGCGGCCCTGTCGGGTGAGCTGTACGTCATACTGGGTACTACTCCGTGGTCGCCCGACGGCAAGCAACTCTATTTCACGCGCATAGCCGAGGATGGGTCCTTGAGTCTGTGGACAATTGGTCTGGAATCTCGCGTGGAGGAAAAGGTCAAGACTGATGCCGGGGACGGAGATGTCGAATGCTTTGCCAGCGTCTCACCGGACGGAAAGCAGATCGCGTACACGCGCGGCAATGGATCCAAGTCGAGTATCCGTGTCATGGATCGCAGCGGAGGCGCGTCGCGGGTCGTTGTGGCTGACGACAAGACCTTCCTGGTTCCGTCGTGGGCGCCGGACGGCAAGCACATTGTTTACGGCAAGGACAAAGCCGGAATCTATCTCGCCGACCTTCGCTCGGGGAAACAGCGCGAGCTGCTTGCGCTCGAGAACGGGGCGGCGCCCGTGATCAGCAAGGATGGACGCATCCTCTATGAAAAATTCAGCCATCAGACCGATCTCTACATCCAGGATCTCGCCGGCAAGGAACAGAAGCGTCTGACGTTCAACACCAAGGACAACTTCGAGGCTGGCATCTCGCCGGATGGAAAGCAGATCGCGTACCTGTCGTCGCGAACCGGCAACGCCGAGATCTGGATCATCGATCGCGCATCGGGCAGTGAGCGCCAGTTGACGAATCGAGAGGCCGAGGATGTCGCTCCGCGCTGGTCCCCCGACGGGCGCCAGATCGCATTCTTCTCGAACCAGGACGGTGCGTACCGGCTCTGGATTGCCACCGTCGACGGAGGCGCATTGCGCAAGGTCAGCGATGATGAGATTTCGGGTGGCCCGCCGGTGTGGTCGTCGGATGGTAAGTCGATCGCACTTCTGTCACGCGAGGGTTCCCAGCAGGCATTGTTCCTTGTCAATCCCGCGGACGGAAAGAAGCGCAAGGTGCTCGACAACATATCCGGCTTCGACCTGATTCCGAATTCGAAGTTCGTGGTGTATGGGAGTCCGAAGACGAATGAGATGCGGGTCGCAAATGTGGAGACAGGGGAGTCGGCACTGCTGATCGACACGCCCTTTGGAGAGCCGGCCGTGTCTCCCGACGGGCGGTGGGTCAGTTATTGTTCCGCGCAGAGTCACTCGAACATGAACCTTTTCCTGCTTCCACTGGCACCGCCCGCGTCGGCGGGCGGGCTTCCGCGCGCCGCCGGCGAACCGCACGCCATCACTGCTGGACACGGCGAGTGGCATGTTCACAATGGTGGTTGGTCGCCGGACTCGAAGCAGGTCATCTACACGCGCGACACCGACACCGGCGACATCTACCTGCTCGAGGGTGCGCTTACGTCAAAGTAGCTGCTTGGTTAGCTCTATATAATAGAGGTCGCGACCCTCGCGCCGGTACTTCGCCTCGAAGTGGGTCAGAACTTCCGGATCGAGCAGGCGCTCGTTCCGGCTCTCGCGCACACCACCCCAAAGTGTATCGCCCGCCATCACCAGCGACTTCTTGAAATAGATCAGGTACTCGAAGTTGTCGGTGGCAAGTTCGAGCTTTCCACCCGGCACCAGCCGCTGATGCAAGAGTTGAAAGAACTCAGGCGTCAGCAAACGTCGCTTGCGTTGCTGCCGTTTGGGCCACGGATCGGGGAAGTAGATGTGGAAGATATCAACGCTCGCGTCGGGGATGAGCAGGCGGACCACTTCACCCGCTTCGGCCTTGTAGAAGAACAGATTCTTGTACTCGCGCTGCACGGCGCGCTGGTGTCCCTCGCGCAGGAAGCGCCACGCGTAATCAATGCCGAGAAAGTTGCGCTCGGGATGTTTGGCGGCGCGCTCGAGCAGGAACCGGCCCTTGCCGCTCCCGAACTCGAGCTCGAATGGGTGCCGGTTCGGGAAGAGGTCGAAAACCGTCCCGAGGTTCAAGTCCTCGAGCCGCTTCTCGGTGCTCTCCGGCCGGCGCCTGCGCTGAAACTGGATCGACATGCGGCGATTATACCAACGCTACAACCGCTCCACCAACCGGTCGATCATGAACGACGACTCCTCCAGGGCGCGCTCGGTGAACTCGCCGAAGTATTCGTGCACGTCGCGGAAGGTGGCCTGCACGGCGGCGTGGTCGCGCGCCATGACGTCGCCGCGCAGACGTTCGGCGGTGGCCACGAACTGCCCCGTAATACGCCCGGTCTCCGGGTTCGACATCTGGATCGATGCGTACAGATCAGGCGACTGTGCAAAGTGTCGCGCCGTCATGAAGAGCTCCATCAGATAGACCGGCGACGTGAAGCGGAGCGTTTCGGCCAGCGGCACACCTAGCGCCGTCATGGTGGAGCCCATCACCTCGGTGGCGTAGTGCGTGAGCACCTGCACGATCGACATGACGCGGTCGTGGGACGCGGCGTCGGTATCCACGACGGTGAGGCCGCGCGCTTCCAGCATGGTGTGCAACCAGCGCGACCACTCGTCGCCGCGGCCGGGTACGAACGCCACGCGCTGGCCCTGCAGCGAGTGAACGGAGGGACCGAAAATCGGGTGCGTTCCGGCGACGGATGCGCGAGAGAACTCGAGCATGGCTTCCATCGGCGCCATCTTGACCGAAGTGACATCCATCAACAGGGCATCGGGTCGAACCAGCGGGCCGACCTTGCGAATCACGTCGACGGTGACATCGATAGGCACGCTGATGATAACAACGTCCGCCGTGCGCGCCGCTGCTTCCGGCGTGAGCGGCGTGTCGACGTCGGAAATCATGACGGCGTGGCCGAGATCGGCGAAGAGGTTCGCCATGCAGCGGCCCATGCCGCCGCGCCCGCCGATGATGGCGACCGTACGCGGCTCGATGTTCATGGGCACCTGCGCGCGCAATGACGCCTGCCGGTCACGACTCGCCCAGAGAACGAGGCGGAAGATGCTCTCGATCACTTCGGGGGAGAGACCGAGTGTGGCAGAGCGCTCACGGCGGTCGGCAATGATTTCGCGCTCGCGCCGGGCGTCGCGAATGGCCACGCCGTGACGCCGTTTGTAGGCGGCGACTTCGGCCACGAGGCCGTTGCGGCGCGAGAGCAACTGCAGCACATCGTGATCAACGGCGTCGATCATGGCGCGCAGTACAGGCAGGGAACGTGGGTCGTCGGTATGCTCGGTGTGGTTACGCATGCGCTATCCTCCGTTGGAAACGAGGGTAGCACGGCACCGCGCCGTCCGGAGGTTCGATGTGTGGGGAGAAAGCGCGGGCGGGTCAGGCAACTTCGACCGCGGAAGCGACCAGTTCGACCTTGCCGTTGGGGCGTCGCGTCAATTCCTTGACGGGTTCGATGGTTACGGTCATATCGCCGAGCTGCGTGCGCAGCCGCGCGCGCAGCGGAAGCAGGCGCTCTTCCGTCACCTCGGCGCGGGCGAGAAGCTTGATGACAAGTTCTTCGCGCGAAGGTTGCAGCAGCTGATAGCCCTCCACCCAATCAAAATGTTCCAGCGCATCCTGGATGTTGAGCGCGCTGACCGAGCCGCGGCGCGTGAGAATCACATCCTGCGTGCGACCCTCCACGCGGCGTAGCAGGGGCAACGGACGATGGCATGGACACGTCTCGCCCGGAGGCGCCAGGACGCCCAGATCACCCACTTCATAGCGAATGAACGGTGTGGCGGCGTTGCGGAAATCGGTTACCACAATCCGCCCCTCGACGCCGGCATCAACCGGGTTGCCGAAGCGGTCAACGACTTCCACGCGCAGATTGTCGGCGTTGATGTGGTAGCCCTTGTGCATGGAGCACTCGCTGGCAATGTTCATGAACTCCCGCGATCCGTATGAATCGAAGACTTCGTGGGCAAGTTGCGCCTGCAGGAGCTCGCGCTGACCACACTGTAAAGTCTCGGCGGTGCTGATGAGCGTGGGCGCCTTCCAGTTCAGAGCCTGGTGTTCGCGCGCGTAGCGGGCGATATCCACCAGCATACCCGTATATCCGACGATTGCCTGCGGCCGGGTGCGATTGATGGCGTCGCAGCACGCCGCGCGTTCCTGGTCAGTGAACTCGCGCAGCGTATTGAAATAGGTGCGCCGCTGCAGCGCGCGGTGGACGAGCACCTTGAACCCGTGCACGCGGCTCGCCGCTTTGGTGGTTCCCCAGATATGCAGGCTTTTCGAACCTTCCTCGGCGCCGGCCCAACCGTACACGCGGTCCATGATGGCCGTGCGCCATTCGTAGCTCTCACGCGTAATGTGGAAGCGGACCACGATGCCCGTCGAGCCGCCGGATTCGTGCACATAGTGGGAGTCGGTCGGGCGTTCCTGCGCGGCGAAGAACTCGATCTGGTCGCGCCGCGTCCAGATGGGGAGCTCGGCCAGGCGCAGGGGTTCGCCTTCACGGGGAAGCGACCCGCGGTGGGCCTTTACCTTTTCGGCATAGATCGGGAATCGACTGATGCAGCGCTGGACGTGTTCCCGCAAGAGCCGGTCGGAACGGACGGCGAGGATGGCGCGCGGGAGCTGTTCGTTTTTCGCGACCTCACGCCGAATGGAGAGACGGCGATAGCCTCGGACTTCACCGTAGAGCGCACTGATGAGAGTTTGCGGACGCATGGGCTATTGTTCGAATCCCGTTGCTACCAAATGGGGCATTTTCCTCGTCCCGGCGCCTTAAAGCCCGTGATCAGCAGCCCCAATACGGTTTCGGGACGACGGTGCCAATATTGTGCCATAGCGTTCGAGTGGTCCACTTCATATTTGAATGTAGACCGGCTCGCCGCGACGGCCGGCCTCGAAACGCACGCTCCGGGCCGGCCGCCGTCTCACCGCGATGTGCCGGTTTGGAAGCGCGGGGTGGCCTCCGGCTCACGCGACTCCTGTCGCTTCCGGCCCCGCGCCACAAAGATGGTGGCCACCGACCCCAGGGTCAGCACCCCCGCGATTCCTGCCATCCTCGCATTGTGACGGCGTGTTTCCTTGAGCTGTTCCGCGAGCGCCGCCTTCTCGGACTCGAGACGAGCTGCCTGTTTGCGCTCGGCGTCGAGCGATACTTCCATCGAACTTATCGATCGGTCCTGCTGCTCAATGGTCGCCAGGAACCGCTGTTTTTCGTCTTCGCGCCGCTCGATCTCGCGCCGCAACGCGTGTGCCTGGTCGGCGAGGTCTCGCACCCGCTTCGACGCCTGCGCCACATCGTCGTTACGCAACGCCTGCAGCCGCGCGGTCTCCTGGTGGTTGAACTCCTCCAGATACGCGACCCTGTCGTTCAGGGCGAGATTGGCAGCCGCGAGGTCGTCTCGCTCCTTCTCCGCGGCACGGAACGCGTCCTGGGCTTCTTCGAGAGTGCTGCGCAGCCCTTCGTTCTGCGACCGCAGGGCCCGCGTGGACGCGTCCTTGTTCCCGGAACAACCGGCGGCGAACAAGCCCATGCAGGCGGCGATACTCCAGATAGTTGTGGGTCGAATGATGCGATTCATCACGGTTACTCCTCTTGCGCCCGCCGTGGTGCCCGGGACGTTGCCGTCCCGGGGCACCGTCGGAGAGGCGAGGGTGGAGATCTCGCCGCCCTGGCAGAGGCGCTGTGCAGTCCCTCTTGGCGGGCGGATGCTATTGCGAGCCGCATGCCACCCGGGGGCGGGCTCGTATGTGGTTTGCGCACATGCAACTACGTTGTGCGCGTGAAAAGCGGACGGGGTGTGGGGGTGGGGCACGGCGACACACATGGTCTGCCTACGCGCACGAAGTGTTGAACTACCGAGGGTTGCGGGGGTGTGGCGAAAAGGGACACGTGTCCCTTTTAGGGGCGAGCAAGCGGCGGGCTATTTCTCTTCGATGCGATATTGCTCGAGTTTCCGGTAAAGCGTCTTGCGGTTCAGGCCCAGGAGTCGGGCTGCGGCCGTCTTGTTGCCCCCGGTTTTGCGCAGCGCGCGCAGAATATGGTCACGCTCCATGTCGGACAGCGTGCCCACGCCGTGGTCGGTCAGTTCGCCCCGTAGCGCCGCGGGAAGATTCTCGGGACGGATGACGCCATCTTCACCCAGGACCAGTGCCTGCTCGATCACGTTCTCGAGTTCGCGCGCGTTGCCCGGCCATGCGTGCTGCCTGAACAACTCGAGCGCTTCGACGGACACCGTGGCACCCGGACGGTTCACGCGCTTGCCGTGACGCGCGAGAAAGTGTGCAACCAGCGGCAACAGATCGTCCGGGCGCTCTCGTAGCGGCGGAATCCGGATGGCGATCACGTTGAGTCGATAGAACAGGTCCTCGCGAAAGCGTCCTTCTTCCCTCATGGCCGCGAGGTTACGGTGGGTGGCCGCGACCACGCGCACGTCCACCGGAATGGGCGCGGGGGCGCCCAGCGGATGTACTTCGCGCTCCTGCAGCACGCGCAGCAGCTTGGCCTGCAGAAGCAGCGGCATATCTCCAATCTCGTCGAGCAGGAGGGTGCCGTGATCGGCTTCCTGGATGAGACCGCGCCGGTCCTCGCGCGCATCGGTGAACGAACCGCGCCGATGACCGAACAGATGGCTCTCGAGAATTGTATCGGGAACGGCAGAACAATTTACCGCGACATAGGGGCCGTCCTTGCGCGGGCTTTGAGCGTGCAGGGCGCGGGCGAGGAGTTCCTTGCCGGTTCCGCTTTCGCCCAGGAGGAGCACGGGGGTGTCGACGGGCGCTGCGCGCGCAACCGTGGCCAGCACGTTCTTCATGGCCGTACTCTCCGCGACGATCTCGCGTGCTCCGCCCCGCATCTGGCTCTGCCAGCTCACGAGCTCACCGCGAAGATTGCGTTCGTGCAGTGCGTCAGCGACCGTGGCAAGCAGGTCGGTCATGGAAAAAGGTTTGGCGACGTAGTGGTACGCACCGGCCTTGATGGCATCGACCGCCGATCCGATGGAGCCGAACGCGGTGATAATGACCACCGGCGTGTCCGGGTGCATGCGGCGAATCTCGGCCAGGAGCTCCTTTCCCTTCATGCCCGGCATCATGAGGTCGGTGATCACGATGTCGACAGGTGCGATGGACAGGTGGCGCAGCGCTTCGACAGCATTGGCGGCGAGGACGGTTTCATACCCGGCGCCACGCAGCTCCTCGTCGAGAAGGCGGCGCATCTCGACCTCATCTTCCACCACCAGAATTGTCCTGAGCGTGCTCATGAGTACGATGTCTCCGCGCCGGAATGTCTCATGGATTGCGTCGCGCACGGAAGATGAACTGTGAACTCGGTGCCGTGGCCCGCTTCGCTCGTGACTTCGATCCAGCCGCCGTGTTCCTGCGAAATCCCGTGCGAAATCGAAAGTCCGAGTCCGGACCCCTGACCCACATCCTTGGTGGTGAAGAACGGCTCGAACACTTTCTCCAGATTCTCCGCCGCGATGCCGGTGCCGTTGTCGGAAACGGTGACCGCGACAAATTCACGGGCATCGCCGCCGTCGGGGTGGGTGCGTGTGACGGAGTTGCAGGAAATGTCGAGTGTTCCCCCCGCAGGCATGGCGTCGATCGCGTTCACCACAAGGTTCAGGAATACCTGGGTGAGGCGGTCACCGTTGCCTTCTACATGCGGAAGGTCGCGCGGAATCGCGAGCGTGACTTCGATGCGGTTCGTGCGCAGCCTGTCGTCGAGGAGGTCCACCACGTCATCCAGCACAGCGCCGACGTCGACGATCTCGATCGGGTCGAGCGGCGCGCGCGCAAAATCAAGCGTCGCGCGGAGTGTGCGCGTGATGCGGTCGATCTGAGTCACGATGATCTGCAGATTGCCACGCGTCGGATCACCATCGGGCAGACCGCGCATGAGGGACTCCGCGCGACCTTTGATTACGGCCAACGGCGTGCCAATCTCATGCGCAAGGCCGGCCGCGAGCCGGCCGAGTGCAGCGAGGTGCTCGGCGCGGCGCATCCGCTGCTCGGCCGCGGCCACTTTGCCCTGCTCGCGCGCGAGCGCACGTTGCGCATTCTCCAGACGACTCACCATCTGGTTGAACGCCTCCGCCAGACGCCCGAGTTCGTCGCGACGCTGGACGGGGACGCGGGCGCTCGCCAGTTTGTCGACCTCGATGTGCTGAAAGCGGTGCACCAGATCCTCGACGGGTCGGCGCACAGCCACATCGGTCACGATGACGGCGATGACACCGACCACCACGACCAGCACGCCGGTCATCAGGATGGTGAAGTTGCGCGCTGCGCGGGCGTCTTCCTCGATGAAGGACTCGAGCTGCAGCACCTGGATGGCTCCCACCAACTGGTGCTTCTCGCTCATGAGCGGGACGATGAATGTCACCACCGGTTCGGCGGCAATAATGCGGTGGGTCTCGACGGCGGTTCCCGTCTCCAGCACCTGCTTGAGTTCGACGTGGTGGATGAAGGGATGGGCACTGAGGATGGACGATTCGTAAACGAGGTCGCCGTTGCGAGCGAAAATACGGACGCCGAACACGCGTTCATATCCGGTGATCTGGTCCACCAATTCGCGCATGTCGCCCAGCTGGCGGTCGCGGAGCGCATCCTCCACCGCCAGCTGCGCCACGCGCGCGATAGCACGCCCTTCACGCAGCAGCTCGCTCTTCAATAATTCGCGGCTGCGGCGCTGGTCGATGTAGCCGAACACCGCTATGACGACGACGATCGGAACAACGAGTGAGACAAGTATCCTGGGGCCAATTCGCATGAAACCCGGGGTGAGCGGCGGCGCCGTGCAGCCGCTCTCCCGAGTCTCAGGATATCACACGATGCGCTGCAGGCTCAGCGAATGCGGACGATGCGCGCGACAAAGTCCTGTCCACCGCTGCGGAGACGGAAGAAGTAGATGCCGGAAGCAACCGGAAAACCGTTGTCCGCGCGGCCATCCCAGCTCGTCCAGTGCTGACCGGCCCCGCGGACACCGGACTCGAGGTTCCGGATGCGGTGACCGGCGACATCGTAAACGGCGATATCGACGTTCTGCGTTCCGGCCAACGTGTAGTCAACCCGGCTGGCCGCACTGGAGGGGTTGGGGACGACGCGTCCGACGGTCAGGCGCGGCGTGAGGCCCGAAACCGCACTCACTGTGGTCTGGTTCCTGAGCTCCATGATGTCCGTGTCACTCAACGCACGGTTGTAGATGCACACATCGTCGATCTTCCCATTGAATATCTCCAGGACGCCCGGGATGTCGGCACCGATGGTGAGCGGACGATTGTCAGTCGCTATCGTCATCGCCATGGGCTGCGATCCGATGAACACGCCGTCGTAGTAGCACCGCAGCGTGGCGCCGTTGAACACGGTCGCAAGGTGATGCCATTCGTTGAGCGGCGTCACCTGCGCGACGCTCTGGTGAGTGTTCCAGTTGTTGAACGCAGCGCCCACGTAGGTGGGGTTCGTGACCATCCGGTACATGAGCGCGTTTTCAGTGGTGACGCTCTTCATGATCAGCGGATTGAACCCGGATCCCACCAGGCTGGTGCCATACAGATACACCCATCCCGCCTGCGTGCATGCGGTGGTGGGCGAGTTCAGACTCGCCGATGCCGGTACGGAAACGTACGAATTGGTTCCATTGAACGAGTAGGCACGGTTGGGCGCGCCAAAACGGTCGGTGGTCAGGACCACACCTCCCACCAGCGTGCCATGGTTGCCGTTCCCGCTGTTGTCGTTGGCGTTGCCGTCGAAGGTGTAACGGGCAATGAGACCGGTGGTGATATCGGCGCGGGCGGACTGCAGCCCGAGGGTCAGCAGGCCGAGAGCCATGAGGACGAGACGGCGGAACATGGGCGAACCTCCAGAGGAGTGGCTGGCCGAAACACGGGTGCTTTTTTGATTGGACGGAACCGCTCCCGGGGTGTCACAACTTTTCTGCCGGGTGGCCGCCCGGTCCGGCCAGCGCCTTGATTCACCAGGAGGAGCATCCATGCGTTACACAAAGTTGTTTTTCACGGCGATGATGATCGCGGCCTCGCTTGCGTTTGCGGGCGAGGATACGAAGAAGCCCGGCGACGAAGCCCGGAAGCTCGATGATGCTACCACCGTTCTCAAGGAGTTCGGCGCCATGTCCGAAGGGGCTCCGCAGTCTCTACGCGAGAAGGCCGCCGGCGTGGTCGTGATTCCGGGGATGATCAAGGCCGGCCTCGGGGTCGGCGGCCAGCATGGCAGCGGACTGCTCTCCATCAAGAATCCGGACGGATCGTGGACCGAACCCGTGTTCGTCAAGATGACGGGCGGTTCGATCGGCTTTCAGATTGGCGCCTCGTCGACCGACCTCGTCCTGTTTTTCATGCGCGAGAAGAATATTCGGGACGTGCTGAACGGCGAATTCACGTTGGGCGGAAGTGCCACCGTGGCAGCAGGCCCCGTGGGCAGATCGGGAAGCGCGGATACCAGCGCCAAGATGGACGCTGAAATCTACAGCTACTCGCGCAGCCGCGGCGCATTTGCCGGCGTGTCCATCGACGGCTCCAAGCTCTACGTCAACAAGTCGGCGAACGAATCTTTTTACAGCAAGGACGCCACGGCTGAATCCATCGTCGCCATGAAGCCCGCCACGGGCTCACCCACCGAGGCGTTTCGCAACGAACTGGTTACACTCACCAGGCCGCGCGCAGAGCAGAAGGCATCGCACTAACCCCGGGCGCCGCCGCGCGCATTGTCGCGGCGGCGTCATTCTTGCTATATTTGCCGGGTAACGGCGCTATTTCCTGGTTGGGGGCGAACTGGTCTCGACGGGGAAGATGGTTGCGCCGGTTGCGTGTCGAGCAACGTCACAAAGCTCGTTAATACTCGTGGCAACAACGTAAGTGTCGACAATAACGTCGCACTGGCTGCCTAACTTAGCCTAAGCTAGGTTAGCACCCGTCCCCACCGGTTGGGTTTCCAGGGCCGGTGAGTGGGCGTCATACTCTGGGAGCTGCGCGCCAAGGTTTTGCCTGAGGCTGCGGCGCAAGATACTATCGGGCTGGTCTCCGCTGCATTCGTTCGAGGTGGGCACGGAGATGAGATTTCACCACGAACTACACACGTAGTAACCGTCGTGGCTGCTTTTCCGGACGCGGGTTCGATTCCCGCCGCCTCCACCAAACCTTGTTTGTGTCGGACACAAACCACAGGTCGGCGTCGAGCAGCTCTCGCGCCAGCCGCATCAGCGCGAGCCCAGGGTGCCCACCATGATCGGAAGTACAATTTCTCACTACAGGATCGTCCGCAAGATCGGTGAGGGCGGGATGGGGGAGGTGTATCTGGCGGACGACACGCAACTGGGTCGCCAGGTCGCGCTCAAGTTCCTGCCGCCGTCGGTGGCGGCGGACCCGGTGGCCCTGGAGCGCTTCGAACGTGAGGCGCGTTCCGCAGCGGCCCTGCAACATCCCAACGTCGTGACCGTGCACGAAATCGGGAGCCACAATGGCCGCCGTTTCATCGTCATGGAATACATCGACGGTGAGCTTTTGACCCGGCGCATCGAGCGCAGGGACCTTTCGCTCGACGAGAGCGTCGCCATCATGTTGCAACTGACCGATGCCCTGGCGGAGGCGCATGCTGCCGGCATCATCCATCGCGACCTCAAGCCCGACAACATCATCATCGACAAGCGCGGCCAGCCTCACATTCTTGATTTCGGTCTGGCGTATTCAAACGACACCACGCGCGTCACGTCACAGGGATCGACGCTCGGTACCGTCAATTACATGTCGCCGGAACAGGCGCAGGGGGGAGACATCGACGCGCGCAGCGATATTTTTTCGCTGGGTGTCATTCTGTACGAGATGATCTCGGGGAAGAAACCGTTCGTCGGTGACAACGCTCCCGCGGTTCTCTTCAAGATCGTGCACGAGGAGCCGGACCCACCCACCGCGCACAACGGGTCAATTTCACGCGACCTGCAGAGGGCGGTGATGACGGCGCTGGCCAAGAACCCCGCGCACCGCTACCCCGGGGCGTCGGCCTTCGGAGCAGCGCTCCGCGGCGAGCAGGTCACCGTCGCGACGATACCGCTGCGCTCCGCGCGCTCGCGTTGGGCGTGGATGGCAGCGGCCCTGGTGGTCGTGGTCGCGATCGGCGCCGTACTCGTCCTGCGTAACGGACGCAGGTCCGACGCGGTGACGAGCGCGATGCCGTCGATCAAGTCGATTGCCGTGTTGCCCCTGGACAATGCGTCAAAGGATCCCGGCGACGAGTACTTTGCGGACGGCATGACGGATGCGTTGATATCCGATCTTTCACGCGTGTCGGCCCTGCGTGTGATCCCACGCGCGGTGGTAACAAGGTACAAGGGCACCGACAAGTCGGTCGCTGAAATCGCCGACGCGCTCGGCGTCGACGCCGTGATCGATGGCGCCGTCTGGCACGACGGCGACCGCGTTCGTATCAATGTCGATCTCATTCCGGCGCACGCCGGGGAGCGTCTGTGGGGAGACAGCTACGAAACGGAAATAACCGACGTGCTGGGGGTGCAGGCCCGGATCGCACGCGAAGTCAGCGCCCAGGTTCGCGTCAATCTGGCGCCGCAGGAGTCGCAGTGGTTGGGCCAGGCGCAACGTCCCGTAAATCCCGAAGTGCTGCGAGAATACATGAAGGCCCTGTACAGCCTGAATGCGATGGGCGTTGGAAGCGTCGAGGACGCGCGCAATCATTTCCAGCGCGCGATCACGCTGGCGCCCGATTTCGCTCCAGCACATCTGGGCCTCGCTTTCATTCAAGCGGAGAACGACGAAACCGACGCGGCGGAAGAGCAAGTTCGCAGGGCACTCGAACTCGACCCTTCGTCAGGAGTTGCCCACACGCTCCTGGCACGCATTGCCATGTCGAAGTGGGACTGGAATACCGCGCGTGCCGAAGTCGACCGGGCACGCGCACTACAGCCGAATCTCCCGGAATTGATGGCGACTGATGGCGCGTTGCTGCTGCTCGAGGGAAGAATCGAGGAAGGCCTGAATCAGTATCGCGCGGCCATCGCCGCCACGCCCAACTCACACCCGATCGCCTGCACGGCGGTGGGACAGTATGTTCGGGCGGCCCAGTACGACCGCGCCATTCAATTTGGCAGCGGGGTGGAAGAAAGTTTCCCCACGTGTCCCTTTGAACCGCGCTATGTCGGCGAAGCGCTGATGGTCGAGGAGCACTATGACCAGGCCGTCGCGAAATTGAAGCGATCGCTCACGATCTCGGAGATGTCTTCGACGCTCGGTGTTCTGGGCTGCACGTACGCCCGCATGGGACGCACCGGGGAAGCACGGGAGATTTTGAAGAGGCTCGTGGATGAACACGGCGATCCGTACGACATCGCGCGCGTTGAAGCAACGCTCGGCGATCATGATGCGGCCATCGCCAGCCTGGGGCAGGCGCTCGACGGCCGCTCGTCCGGCCTCCTGTGGGTCCGGCGCGATCCCATCTTTGACGGTCTGCGCGATGATCCAGGTTTCAAAGAGGTCGCCGATCGCGTGTCGATGCCGCGTTCCTGATGCGCCCTCTGAGCGGTGGCTTCGCCGCTGGCCGCCTTCCCGTGGAATCAGAGGAGCCGGCGGAAGTGGATCCCCTGGGGATCCGACTTCCACCGGCGGGGCAAAAATGAGCTCGATCCTTCTAACGCGGCAAGACGCCTGATGTCACCGCTTCTTTGAACTCCAGGACCTGCTTTTCGGCATCCTGAGCTGAGAATGAGTAGCGCTCGCGGAGCTTCGCGACCAGACGATCACGATTGCCTGCGATCTGCGTCACATCGTCGTCCGTCAGCTTGTTCCATCTCTCGCGGACGTGAGGCTTGATTTGTCCCCACTGTTGTTCCATTGCTTTCCACTCCATTGCATTACCTCCTTCTGGTAGGTTCAACCTAAGGCTATCTGAGCTGAGGGGCTGTGACAGGCGTCACAACCATGGGCGATTAATTCCGCGGTGGCGGCTATAATTGAGGACCATGAGGAAGCAAGGCGACATTCCGCGCAGAAATCCAGTTGCTCTCGGTTGGCATCTGCGCCGCTTCAGCCTTTTCGAGCACTTCGATCGAGAGACAATGGAGAAGGTGCAGAAAGCGGTCCGCGTTCGCGAGTATCACCGCCGCGAGGCGGTGTTCGTGCCGGGCCGTGAGCCGGAGAGAGTCTATCTGCTGCTCACCGGGCGGGTGAAGGTCACGCGCATCGATCCCGATACCGGCCGTGAGTTGATTCTGTTTATTGTGAGTCCGGGCGAACCCTTTGGAATTCTTGCCCGTACCAGCAGCCGCGACGCCGGGACGAGTGCCGTGGCCCTGCAGCGCTCCCTGGTGGGATTCATTCGCCGTGCTGACTTCGACAGGCTTGCGCAACACCACACCCTTGCCGCCGAGTTGAACCGGCTGCTCACCGAGCGCTTCATGCGCGTGACTCACCGGCTCGAGGGCCTCGCATTTCGCGACATCAGTTCACGACTGGCCCGCGTCCTGTTGCGGCTCGCCGACGAATTTCCGCATGATGTCGACGGGCATCGCGCCATCGACGTGCGTTTGACCCAGCAGGATCTCGCCGATTTGATCGGCGCCACGCGCGAACGCACGAACAAGGCGCTCGCCGATCTCCGGCGCCGCGGGTTGATCGGCATGCGGCGGCGAACCATCGCCATCCTCGATCCCACTCGCTTGCAGGAAATCGCCGCCGCTCCACTTTTGTGACCTGGGTCACAGATCGAAGCGCC
>CAZULB010000004.1:43340-57121 GCA_964621155.1 uncultured bacterium
GCGTACACCCACCGCGATATCGACAAGATTCCGCAACTGCGCTCGCTCAGTCATGAGCAACGCCTGCAAATGAAGGCGGTCGCGCAGGTGCTTCCGTTCCGTGTCAACGACTACATCCTGGAGGAGTTGATCGATTGGAGGCGCGTCCCCGACGATCCGATGTTCCAGCTCACGGTTCCGCAGGCGGGGATGCTCGACCCCGGTGATCTCGCGCGCATGGTCGCGCTGGTCCGCAAGGATGCTCCGCCGGCCACCATCAAGGCGACCGCACGGGAGATCCAGATGAGGCTCAATCCCCATCCGGCGGGTCAGATGGAGCTCAACGTGCCGAAGTTCGGGAAGGAGCCCGTCCCCGGCCTGCAGCACAAGTACCGTGAAACCGTGCTGGCTTTTCCCAGCCAGGGACAAACGTGTCACGCCTACTGCACCTACTGTTTCCGCTGGGCGCAGTTCGTGGGCATCGACAACCTGAAATTCGCCACCCGCGAAGGGGAAGCGCTGGCTGCCTATGTGAAAGCGCACAAGGAAGTGCAGAGCGTTCTATTCACGGGCGGCGATCCGATGATCATGAAGACGTCGGTGCTACGGCGTTACATCGAGCCGCTGCTCGAACCGGAATACGACCACCTCGTGAGTATTCGCATCGGAACGAAGGCAACCGCGTACTGGCCGTATCGTTTCCTCACCGACCCGGATGCGGATGATCTGCTCGCACTGTTCGAAGAGATGAACAAGGCGGGGCGTCACGTGGCGATCATGGCGCATTGCAGCCATCCGCGTGAGCTGCAGACCGCGGCGGCGCAGGAGGCGATCCGTCGCATTCTGTCCACCGGTGCGGTGGTGCGATGCCAGGCGCCGATTGTGCGTCACGTGAACGACAACGCCGACGCGTGGTCGGAGATGTGGCGCACACAGGTAGCGCTGGGGGCCATTCCCTACTACATGTTCGTTGAGCGTGACACCGGTCCCAAGAACTACTTCGAAGTTCCCCTGGCACGCGCGCTCGAAATCTTCACCGCCGCCTACACGCGTGTCTCGGGTCTGGGGCGCACGGTGCGCGGGCCTTCGATGTCGGCCACACCGGGTAAGGTGCTCGTGGACGGCGTCACCGAGGTCAACGGCGAGAAAGTGTTCGTGCTCAAGTTCCTGCAGGCGCGCGACCCGGCCTGGGTGAACCGGCCGTTCTTCGCTCGCTTCGACCCCAAAGCGACATGGCTCGACCATCTCAAGCCTGCCCTGGGAGCAACGGAATTCTTCTTCGAGCGCAAGATGGCCGCACTCCAGCGCAAGCGCGAACGGGCGGCAAGCGGCTCGAATCAAGAAGAAGCCTTTCCGTGGTCAGTCTGACCGCGAAAAGACGGGGCCCTTCCCGTTGATCGTCTGATACGGGCGACGTCTCGGCGCGACCGCCATTCACTTAGTTTGTTTGATGGAAACCTCGCCGGGAGCTAGACTCCCGGCGAGGAGATTTGTGTTGGCCGATGCCGAATGATCTCCGACTCAGGGCTGTGCGCGCGACGGGAGGAGAAACATGTCTGATGGGCAGAGATTGACGACTTCAGCGAGGTCGTGGCATTTGTGGTTGGTCGGGGCTGTTGGGTTGCTGTGGAGCTTGATGGGTGTGATGTCCTTCATGCTCACGGAGATGAAGGTCGAGGCCGTCATGAGCCGCTATCCGCAGCAGCAACGCGATTACTTCGAATCTTTCCCGTTGTGGGCAGTCGCGTTCTGGGCCATCGGCGTATTTGGTGGGGTGATCGGGTGCGTCCTGTTGCTGCTCAAAAAGCGTCTCGCGTCTCCCGTGTTGTTTGCTTCGCTGATCGGCGCGATCGTTTCCAACCTTGGGGGATTGTTTCTCCTGGGCGGAATGAACGTGATGCGTGAAACCGGCGGTTTGGGTTTTACCGCGGTTCCCATTGTGTTCGGCGCAGTGATGGCCGGGTACGCCCACGCGATGGGCAAGAAGGGCGTGCTTGGTTAGCCGAGAAGCCGGTGTTCCTATTCGGCGAGCATGTCGGCGAGACGCTTTCCCAGGTAGAGCCCCACGCCCGTTCCCAGGATGCTGATGAAGAACGCGGTCATGATGCCTTGGTGCGCGCCCAGCCACCATCCAAAGCCGCCGCCCATCGTCGCTCCCACGAGACCAAGTAGTTTGGACATCGCTGGTACCCTCTCTGCAAAGAACCGGACCGTTCGGTACGGCCTCCATCCTAAGACGTTTACGACCGCCTGACAATGCGATCTGGAGCGTGCGGCGGTTCACGATAGGCGCCGCGTTTGCGTCGGTGTATTCTGTACACGTGGCCGCAACCACACTGACAGCGAGGGTAAGACATGAGCAAGCGGACGATCAGTGCGCGGACGCGCGACGAGGATTTTCCACGCGGTATTGACCTGCTCCACGACCCCCACCTCAACAAGGGGTCTGCGTTTACACTGGCCGAGCGCGACCAGCTCGGACTGCGTGGCCTGTTACCCCCGCGACCGGTTTCCATAGACGAACAGGTCGCACGCGTGATGGCGAATCTCCGCGCCAAACCGAATCCCCTCGAGCGCTATATCTTTCTTGCCTCGCTCCACGAGCGCAACGAAACGCTGTTCTTTCGCGCGGTCCTGGACCACATCGAAGAAGTCATGCCCGTTATCTACACGCCGACCGTCGGCCTTGCGTGCCAGGTGTACGGCCTGATCTTTCGTCGCGCGCGCGGCATGTTCGTGACCGCGGATGACCGCGGCAACGTCGAACGCGTGTTGCGGAACTGGCCCGCTGCCGACGTGCGGGCCATCGTCGTCACGGATGGCGAGCGCATCCTGGGACTCGGCGACCTGGGTGCGAACGGCATGGGAATCCCGGTGGGGAAGCTCGAGCTCTATTCGGCGTGCGCAGGGGTTCATCCGGCGCTGACCCTGCCGGTGACGCTCGACGTGGGAACGGATAACGCGGCCCTGCTCGAGTCGCCCGAGTATCTCGGCTCGAAACGCCGGCGTTTGCGCGGCGCCGAATACGATGCCCTCGTCGACGAATTCGTCGCCGCGGCCAATGCGGTCTGGCCGGGCGTGCTCATCCAGTTCGAGGATTTTGGAAACCAGAACGCCTTCCGGCTGCTGGCGAAATATCGCGACAGCGTGTGCACGTTCAACGATGACATCCAGGGAACTGCGGCCGTCACGCTGGCGGGGCTGTTGTCGGCGATGCGTATCACCGGCGGCGCCCTCCAGGATCAACGCTTCTTGTTCCTGGGCGCCGGAGAGGCGGGCATCGGCATCGCCGACCTCATCGTTTCGGCGCTGGTCGATCTCGGTGTGCCGCGTGACAAGGCGCGACGCACGTGCTGGTTTGTCGATTCGCGCGGACTCGTCGTTCGTGATCGCACGGATCTTGCGGAGCACAAGCAGAAGTACGCCCACGACGCCCCGGCCGCGCAGGGCCTTCTCGAAGCGATCCACCTGTGCAAGCCGACCGCGTTGATCGGCGTCAGCGGTCAGCCCGCGACATTCACCCGCGAAGTGCTCGAGGCGATGGGTGCAACCAACGAGCGCCCCATCATTTTTGCGCTTTCGAATCCAACCGCGAACTCGGAGTGCACCGCCGAGGCTGCGTACGTGCACACGGGCGGGCGCGCGCTCTTCGCGAGCGGGAGCCCGTTCCCCGCCGTGCAGTTCGGCGGACGAACGCTGGTGCCCGGACAGGCGAACAATGCCTATGTGTTTCCCGGGATCGCGCTGGGTGTGGTGGCGTCGCGCGCGTCGCGCGTCACCGACGAAATGTTCGCCGCCGCCGCGCGCACGCTGGCCGGACTGGTGACGCCGGAGGCGCTGGGGGAGGGGCTCCTGTTCCCGCCGCTGCCGTCGATTCGTAAGGTCTCGCTGCAGATCGCGAGCGCGGTGGCGCAGGTTGCGTTCGCAAACGGGCTCACCGGGGTGGCCGCGCCTCGCAACATGGAAGAGTTCGTGCGCGAGCACGTGTACGAACCCGTCTACGCCGACTACATTTCCTGACGCCTGCCGGTCGCCGGCCGCGCGCGCTCAATCGGGAGCGATCGAGCGGTATTCGGCGTTGTCTATGAGCGGCTTGACGCTGCCGTTGGCGGCGACTAGGATTTCAGTTCGCCCCGGGGAGATTCTGCAACCTCGACCTGCTTCCAGCTCCGCGCTCGCATCGTGGCTCCCGGGTGTCCGGCACAGTACTCGGGGAGGACTCCATGCGTGCAATGCTTGCGCTCGCACTGGCGCTGGTGGTGGGACCGGCGACCGTTGCGCGGGGCGCTTCCGCGCTTCCGCGAGATCCGTCGCAACTCCTGCTCATCGGCGACAGTGTTACGGCCGGCATCTATTTTCTCTCGCTCGATGAAACGTCGATGCGCCAGGCCTGGGCGGGGCAGCTCGTGCGCCGGTTGGGCTTCGCGGCGCCCGCCGCACCCTATCCGTTCACCTATCCCATCAATCACCTGGGCCTCGCGCAGATGGGATTTACCGTCGGCGGAACCGCTTACCTTTGGGAAGCGCGCCGCTGTTTCAGAAGGGGCGGTCCCTGTTTCACCGCAGACGACGAACGCACCGTACTCGCGGTGCCGGGTCAGACACTTCATGATGTACTCGCACAGTCGTCGCGCACCCGGAAGGAAAACAGGAACTCCAGCGGCTGGACCTTCGCGAACATCCTTCTTCCGAAAAATCTGTCGGTCGTGCAAACCGTCGAGCAGTGGGAAAAGCGGCCGGAGTGGGTGGTCCTGTTCATCGGCAACAACGATCTGCTCGCGGCCTTCGGAATGGTGGGCAAGGCGAAACCGCCGACACCCGCGGTGTTCGCCGCCGACTATCAGGAACTGGTGACCCGCCTGCGCGCGCGCATGCCGGAGGGCACGGCTGCGAATCAGTTCATCGTGGTGACGCTTCCCGATGTGACGCGCCTTCCGTTTCTGCAGCCCCTCCCCGCCAACGCCGACAACGGCAACGGTGGCCACTATCCGGACGGAAGCATGGGCTCCGCGTTCCTGGTGCCGTTTCGCCGGCATTTCCAGGACGACGAAGTATTCACTCCCGACGAGCTGGCCCAGGTTCGTGAGCTGGCGAATGGCTACAACGCCGCCATTCGCGACATCGCGACAGAGCATGGGTTCAGTGTCGTTGACATGCAGGCGCTGCTCGACCGGTTCGCGCAGGATCTTGCCTTCGCCACGCCGGCATCGCCGTATTTCAGTCCCGACCTTCACCACCCTTCGTTTCGAACCCACGCTGCTATCGCGGACGAAGTGCTGGCGGTGATGTCGTCCCTTGCGGGTGAGGCGGCACCGCCTCTGGTCAGCGATGATACCCCGTTGCCGCACAGCGGAGACTTCAGCGGCAAGTATCGCGGCCGGGTTGCGACCTTGATGCATCTCGCGCTGCTGGGACTCGAAACAGGCCCGCTGCCTCCGGCGCCCACGTGGCGCATCGCGGTTGAGACCGCGGGACAGCTCGGTGATGAGCGCATCGGTGATGCGACGGTGTCGTTGCTCGCGGGTGTCGAGCTGCCGCCGTGTCCGGTGGGAACCTATCCGCTCGTGCGCCTGGGTGCATCCGTGCGCGCCACCGCGATTGCCCTCCGTTCTTCCGAAACCGAGTTCTTTCCCCAGCGTTCACTCGAGGCCCGTATCGGGCTCGGTCGCGAGCGCATTGCGGCGTGGACATGGAATCGTTTCGAACTGGGCGGTTTGCTCACTCTCGACAACGAATGGGATGCGGGGTTGTACGCGCGCGGGGAGTGGCGCTGGCTTTATGCGGAAGCAGCCGGGCGCGGCTGGTGGTTTGACCGGATTGAGGCCGGAGTTCGCTTTGGCGCCCAGCCGGGGCGGCCGGGACGAAACGGAGACTGAACAGGAGGCATTGTCATGGGGAGGACAGTCCTTTTTGCACTGATGATCGCCGCATCCGCCCTGGCGGATGCAAACGCAACCGACATCTGTGATCGCGACTTGCTGATGAAGACACCCGACCGCCAGTTGTCGGTCGAACAACGCGCGCTCAAGTACGCGCCGTGCCTTCGCTTTACATCCACCGAGCGCTTTCTGCCGACGATACCGTTTTTCAGCGCATTCGACGGCGAAAACAACGATTCCACGGACACCGACATCCAGGTCGACTTCGCCGATGCGGGCGAGATCTCACCGACGTCCGCAGGGAAGTGGGATTGGACCAAGATGCGTAACCGGTACCAAAAACTCTCCAAGGGTGAGAAGTTCCGCGTGGCGGCGGGGTTTGTGCGCGCCCGCCCGGTGGACAGCCGGCGTGTCGCGCAAATTCTGAAATCGGATGGGCCGCGCTACTATCGCCTTAACTGGCAGACCCGGAAGTACATGGGTGATCGCCGTCCCATGACCGCGTACGAGTACTACTTCTATTACGTGAACGACACCGGCATCAAAGGCCATCCCGAAGACATTGAAACGTTCTTCGTGTTTGCCCCCGACGCAGCGCCGGCCGGGTCGGCCGACTCAACCAACTTCTTCGTGCTGGTGGGTGCCGCGCATAAGAGCGGAGACGCCAACAACGTCGCCATCTACGAATGGCCTTCCAACGAACCCACGCCGGCGGTGGGTGCATTCGTCGAGCTGGGCGGACACGCCATGGCCCCCGATGTACCGCCGCTGGGCGAGCTCTACCGTCACGGCTTCGATACCAACTGGCACGCGCGCGATGCGTGGGGAGTTCGCGATGCGGTTGCAACGGGAGCCGGGGGTGCACTGCGGCGTTTCGACGGATGGATGGTGGAGAATCGCGATCCCGCAGCGATGATCAGGCCGGTTTGCGCGGCGGTGAAAATGGGCAACCCGACAGCGAACACCTATGTGCTGATTCCTGCCGAAGAGTTCTACGGCGCCGCGGGCCTGTACGGCCCTGCCGCTGTCGACTCCACCATGGACATCGCGACTGCGCGCGAGGCCATCAGAGCCATGTCGAAGAATCTACCGTTGTCTGACGCAACGACCGCATCGATCGAGCAAATGGATGCAGAAGGCCTGAAGCGTATTCTCTCGTGGTCGCGCGATGGCATCGCGTCGAAGGAGAAGCCGGAAGAAGTGCGTGAGGCCAGGCGACACATCGTTACCCGGCACGAATCGTACCTCGCCCCCAGTCCGACTGGAATCCTCAAGCCGTACCTGTTCGGCTCCAATTTTCCGTTTCCATTCGTGCGGCGCACCTCCGGTCCGTCCGGTGAGCCGCGCCTTCAAGCGGGCGCCGAAATGGAGTTCCTGGCGCTCAGCCACATCAAGTCATTTCTCAGCATGCAGGGTGGACTGCGCCTCGGAGTAAGCTACGAGTTCAACCAGGAAGATGTCGCACTGGACCTCGGATACTTCACTTCGCTGGCGCGACGCTTTACCGAATATGCACTGATCGGCACCAGCTTTCCGGAATATCACGTGGGCGTCGGATTCATTTTTCGCACGGACCCGTGGTTCGCGCTGGGCCGGGCAAAATTCGTCGAGCTTCGCGCCGGTGTGTTGACGTGGCACGAGGAAGATCTGCGCTTTTCGAAGCCGATGCTCGAATTTTCCGTGGCGGTCCCCTGGGGCGGCGCGCGGTACTAGAAAATTGAGCGGGTGCGCCGTCTTTGCTAGTATCTTCCCGGCACCGACCGCCGTTCAGCAGGAGTAGAATCATGGCCACCAGGACGAAAGCCCCCGCGAAGAAAACGGCCGGGAAGAAGGCGCCGGCGCGAGCGGCTGCCGACGCATCGAAGCGCATCGATCAGCGCACGAAAGAGCTCGGCGACTGGCGCGGCAGGACGCTCGAGCGGGTGCGACGCATCATCATGTCAGCGGATCCCAACATCATCGAGGAGTGGAAGTGGGTCAAGCCGACCAATCCGGGAATACCGGTATGGTCGCATACCGGCATCATCTGCACGGGCGAGACCTACAAGGACAAGGTGAAGCTGACGTTCGCGAGGGGCGCGTCGCTCAAGGATCCTGCGCGCTTGTTCAACTCGAGCCTCGATGGCAACGTGCGACGCGCAATCGACATCCATGAGGGGGAGGAAATTGACGCCGACGCGTTGAAGAACCTCGTGCGAGCGGCCGTCCTGTTGAACGTCGGCCGAATCCGCGGTTGATCCATGCCAGCGACGCGCCGGACCGCACCGAAGGCAAAATCAAAGGCACGAAAGCATGCGCGGGCGAAAGTTCTGTCGGGCGGCAATCCGCAGATCGCAAAGGGGGACGGCGACGCGCCGGTCCAGGCCTACATCGCGGCCATTCCGGGTTGGAAGCGCGAGGTCGCGCGCCGTATCGACGCCATCATCTCACGCGACGTCCCGCACGTGCAGAAAGCCGTCAAATGGAATTCGCCGTTCTATGGCCTCCCCGGCAATGGCTGGTTTCTGAGCCTGCACTGCTACACGAACTATGTGAAGGTCGCGTTTTTTCGCGGCGCATCATTGAAACCCGTTCCTCCCGGTGAATCCAAGTCGGAAGAAGTGCGCTATCTCAACGTCGGCGAAGGCGAGCTCGATGAAAAGCAGTTTGCCGCGTGGGTGAAGCAGGCCAGCCGCCTTCCCGGCTGGTTGATGGGCTGAAAAGAAAAAGCCGCCGTCCTCGAAGGGACGGCGGCTTTCTTGTTAAAGCGAGGCTCTCCGTCAGAGGCCGGCGTTACGCCCGCAGCATCTTCCACAGATACGCGTACGACAATCCCCACAGGTAGGCACGCTGGTTCTGGTTGGTAGCGCCGGCGTGACCGCCCTCCGTGTTCTCATAATAGTAGACCGGCTTGTTCATGTCGGTCATCTTCGCCACCATCTTGCGCGCATGACCCGGGTGCACGCGGTCGTCGCGCGTCGACGTGCAGAAGAACACTTTCGGATACGTCTTGCCGGCATCGAGATTCTGGTACGGCGACCATTTCTGCATGTAGCTCCAGTCGTCGGTGTCGGGATTGCCGTACTCGGCCATCCAGCTGGCACCGGCCAGAAGCTGGTTGTAGCGCCTCATGTCGAGCAGCGGCACCTGGCACACGACGGCGCCGAAGAGGTCCGGTCGCTGCACGAAACACGCCCCCACCAGTAGTCCGCCGTTGGACCCGCCCATGATGCCGAGATGCGCCGGCGATGTGACCTTGCGCTTGATGAGATCTTCCGCCACCGCGATGAAATCATCGAACGCGTTCTGGTGTCTCGACTTCATCGCCGCGCGATGCCACTGCGGTCCGAACTCGCCGCCGCCACGAATGTTGGCCAGCACGTACACGCCGCCGCGCTCCACCCACGCGGAACCGGTCGAGCCCGAGTACGCGGGGCGCATTGAGATTTCGAAACCGCCGTATCCGTACAGGAGCGTGGGATTCATCCCGTTGGCTTTGTAATTCTTCGGCATGAAGATGAAGTAGGGAATCTTGGTGCCGTCCTTCGACACGGCCTCATATTGCGACACTTTCATGCCCTCGGCGTTGAAGTACGCTTTCGTGCTCTTGATCAGTGCCGGCTTCTTGCCCGGTTCGACCACGTACAGGCTCGACGGCGTCAGGAAGTCGTTGTAGGTGATGTAGTAGGTGTCGTCGTCGTCGCTCGTCCCGACGACTCCGGCCGTGCCCATTCCGGGCAGAGGCACTTCCTCGCTGGTCCACTTTCCACCCTTGAACGAGTACTGGTAGATGCGACTCGTGACATTATCGAGCGTGCCAACCAGAAGGTTGCTCCGCGTGTTTGAAACCGAACTCAGCGATACGCGCTCCTTGGGCGTGAACAGCGTGGAGAAGTTGCGGCCGCCGTCCAGGAATTGTTCGAGGTCGGTGGAGATCAGCGCATCACCCGGATAGGTCTTGCCACCCACGCTCCAGTCCGAGCGCAGAGAGATCAAGAGCTGTTTCTTGAAGATGCCGCGGACGCGCGCATCGTCGGGAATCTCGAGCTTTACCAGCTTGTCCTTGCGCCAGATCGAAGTGGTGCCGCGGAAGAATTCGGGCGTCTCCGACAGCATGTCGTAGCGTCCTTCCGGCGTGTGCACGCTGTACGCGCCCAGACCCACGAATTCCGCCGCCACCGAATCAACCGGTTCGGCGCTCGCCAGCGGTGTTCCGCGCTTCCACAATTTGGCGATACGCGGATAACCCGACGTCGTCATCGATCCCGCGCCGAAATCGGTACCCACCCAGAGCGAGTTTTCGTCGCGCCACGCGACGTCCGACTTGGCTTCGCTCAGCGTGAAGCCGCCTTCGACGAACTTCTTCGTCACGCAGTCGAACTCGCGGTAGACGGTGGCGTCGCCGCCGCCGCGCGAGAGGCTGACCATGGCGCGCTCATACCTGGGTGGAACTCCGTCCGCGCCTTTCCATACCCAGTTTTCGTTCTCGGCAGTTGCCAGCTGGTCGAGGTCGAGAACCGTCTCCCAGTTGGGAGTTTCCTTCGCGTATTCGGCACGCGTGGCGCGGCGCCAGATGCCGCGCACGTGATCCTTGTCCTGCCAGAAGTTGTAAACCCAGGGGCCGCGCACGTCCGCGTCCGGGATGCGATCGCTGGCGTTGTAGATTTCGAGCAGCTTTTCGTGAATCGGTTTGAACTCGGGAACTGCTTCGAGCTCGGCGGTGTCCTTGGCGCTCTTTTCCTTTACCCATGCGAGCGCCTTCTCGCCGTCGATTTCTTCCAGCCAGAGATAGGGATCCGTGTCGCCGGCCACGCACACGGCGGCCACGAGCAAGAGCAGCACAGTCAGCACGTATCGTCCGATTCGCATCGGTGACTCCTTGTTGCGGAAATGGAAGGGGGTTCGGAAGGCCTCATGCTAGCCCGCGCGCCCGAGGTTTTCAACCGCGACAATTCCCGATACAATGCGGCCGTGTGCCCACACGAACCCACGCCCGGAAGGACTACCGCATGAAATGTCGCCTGACCATTCTCGTTCTCGTGACTACGCTCACTTCCACCGCCGCCCTCGCGGCCGACGACTTCAAGGACGTCGCGAAGCAGGTCGCCGCGCGGCACGTTGCATCCATCCAGATGCTGCAGGAATGGATCGCGCTGCCGTCGATAGCCGCCGAGGATCTCAATTCCAGTGAAGGCGCCGAATACATGGCGAAGCTCGCCAGGGAGGCCGGCTTCCAGAGCGTGACCATTATTCCGACGGAGGGCAAGCCAGGCGTCTTTGCCACCCTCGACGCCAAAGCGAAAAAAACCGTCGGGCTGTATTTCATGTACGACGTGAAGCATTTCGAACCGGCGGAGTGGACGTCACCGCCGCTCGAGGCGCGCATTGTCGACAAGGAAGGTTTCGGTAAAGTGATGGTCGGCCGCGGCGCGGTCAACCAGAAGGGGCCCGAGGCCGCATTCCTCGCCGCCATGCACGCCATCCGTGACGCGGGGCGCAAGATGCCCGTCAATCTCGTCATGGTGGCGGAAGGCGAGGAGGAAATCGGATCCCCGCACATCGGACAGATCGTGCACCGGCCCGAAGTCGAAGCCGCGCTCGCGAAGTGCGTCGGTGTGTTCATGCCCTCCGCAGCGCAGGATCCCGAAGGCGTGGTGACGGTGAGTCTCGGCGCCAAGGGTGTGGTCGAGCTCCAGCTCATCTCGAGCGGCGAGAAGTGGGGACGCGGCCCGGGCAAGGACATTCACTCCTCGCTCAAGGCGATGGTGGACAGTCCGGCGTGGCACCTGGTGAAGGCGTTGAACACGCTGGTTTCGGAAGACGGCAACACCATCACGATCGACAATTACCCCAAGCCACGGCCGCTCTCGGATGAAGTGCGCGCGATGATTGCCGAATCGGCCAGGCGTCGCAACGAGGCTTCCACGATGAAGCAGCTCAAAGTGCAGCACTGGATCGATGATCTGGCCTGGGCTCAGGCCAACGAGCGGCTGGTGTCGCAGCCGACAGTGAATATCCAGGGACTCGTGGGCGGGTACACCGGACCCGGCGGAATGACCATCCTGCCGCATCGCCTCGAGGCCAAGATCGATCTGCGCCTCGTGCCTGATATGACAAAGGACGGAGCAGTGGCGGCGCTCAAGTCGCACCTGGCCGCGCACGGATTCGGCGACATCGACGTCAACGTGACCGGCGGCTACGATCCGACCAGCACCTCGCAATCGTCGCGGCTCATCCAGGCGCAAATCTCGGTGCTCAAACGCGCCGGCATTGATCCTGTGCTATGGCCCATGAACGCCGGCTCTTATCCGGGCTATGTATTCACGGGCGAACCGCTCAGGCTGGCAGCGGGCCACTTCGGCCTCGGCCACGGCGGTGGCGCGCACGCACCCGACGAGTACTATGTGATCGAGTCGGCCAATCCGAAGGTCGAAGGATTCGACGGTGCCACCATGTCCTTCGTGCGCTATCTATATGAGCTTGCGAAGTAATAGTGTTGAATTGCCACGCTGGGCGCGGCTTGCTAGTATCCCGCCCGGATCCGGGACCCTTTTGAGAGGAACCATCATGAAGCAGCAATTGAGCTTAGTGACCATCGCCCTGGCGCTGTGCGCGACCAGCGCGAACGCGGGCCGCATTTTTGGTGATGTGAAAGTTGCCGACAAGCCCGCTGCCGAGGGAATGCTGATCACGGTGCAGGCCGTGACGGCTCCGGCTGGAGACAAGAAGGAAACCCCGCCGCCCGCGCCGATCGACTCGGTGACGACCGACAAAGTGGGGTCCTACAAGGTCGTTGTGAAGAGTGAGGGCAAGTGCACGCTCACCGTGTACATGGGAAAGAAGACGGCGACGCTCGAGATCTTTTCCTATAAGGAACCCACGCGCTACGACCTGATTGTCGAAGAGAAAGACGGCAAGCTCTCCGTGCGCCGCAAGTAAGCCAGTTCATGAGCGAAGGCAAGAAGGATCACTGGGACAAGGTTGCGATCGTGCTCGCGCCCGTGGGCGGTCTGTTCACGGCGGTGGCCATCGCGCTGTTTGGATTCATCACGTCGAGCAAATCGGATCAGCGGCAGCAACTCGAGACCAACACCCGGCTGTACTCCGAACTGATGAGTCGGCGTGAAGAATCCGAGAGTGCTCTGCGCAAGGACATGCTGGTGTCCATCATCTCGTCGTTCCTGAACCCCGATCGCAGCGATCTCAATAATGATGTGCTCAGCCTCGAGCTCCTGGCGTACAACTTCCACGAGTCGCTGAATCTCAAGCCCCTGTTCCTGGATCTGATGCGGCGCATCAAGCGCGACGAAGCGAGCGCACAGTCCCCGGCCAATGCCGCCGAGTACAGGGAGTATGAGGGGCGCCTGGAAGCGGTGGCGCGCGAGATTGCGCGCAAGCAGATGATCGTGCTGGAAGGGGCCGGGAAGCGTTTTGACCGCACCATCGATCTTTCCCAGGACCCTGACGGTACCACGCTCGATCATGCCACATTGACCCTGGACTCGGTGCAGACGGATATCGATATCGATATCGTGCACGTGGATCGCGAAAACCGCGAAGTCACGGTCAGTGCGAGCATCGAAACGCCTGATCCGGCGCAGGGGCGCCAGACCAAGGTCGCCACGTTTACCGTGAGCTTCTTCGACTTTCCGATGATCGACAATCTGCGCCTGGCGCAGGGGCAGCGCTGCGCGCTTGTGCTCACCAACTTCTCCGACCATTCGGCCGATATCACCGGTGTTCTGTTCCCGGGCGCCTATGCCAGCCTCAAGGAAAAGCCTTACTATAATGAAGTAATTCAGAGTGTGTTGAAGGCAAGCGAGCCGCACCGTTAGCGCACCTTTGGCTATTCACGGCACTGCAAACTCCGAGGTCGTCGGCTTTGTGGCGGGGTTCGGCACCACTTTCGCTGCCCTCCCCGACCTGTTCCGCATGCTCAAACAG
>CAZULB010000005.1:0-12287 GCA_964621155.1 uncultured bacterium
CGGTACTTGCGCCGCGCGACGAACTGCAGGTTGTCGACCTGCATCGCGCGCAGGCGTCGCTCGAGCTCCACGAGCTGCGGTGCGAGCGCGGCGGGTGACTTTGCCATCGAGATGAAGAGAAGATCGCACCACGACTCGACCGCCATGGGCACGAGGCCGAACGCGCCCCGGTCGAAGTCCTTCACCGCCCCGAGCTCCGGAGCCTTGAGCAGACGCCCATCCAGTCCATAGGTCCAGCCGTGATACGGGCACACCAGCGATTCGGCGCAACCGGCACCGCTCATCACCTGGGCGGCGTGGTGGCGGCACACATTGAAGAACGCATTCAGCTCGCCGCTTTGGTTGCGAACGATTACGTGAGGTTCGCCGGTTATAGCCCCGGCCACATAGTCTCCCGTGTGCCGGAATTGATCAGCGCGCGCCGCGATGAGCCAGTTGTTGCGAAACACCGTGTCACGTTCCAACTCGTAGAAACGCGGGTCGTTGTACCACGACTTCGGTGGAAGCCATGCAGATTCGAGCGGAACCGAGGGATCGAAGCGAGTAACCTCGTCGCGCAACCAGGGCGTGGAGTGACTGGAATGGGTAGGCATGGGTCTTCGTTCTGGCCAGCGACATATTGCAGCAAAGCGTTGCGTCAATAGTAGCGCTTTTTGGGTTGTTACCCCCCCCGTGATTAGTGTTTCTCCAATCCGTGCCCCCTACTTAACCTTTCGGGGGCGAAGCAGACAAGGTGTCCGCTGCCTTGAAGGCTGCCGCGCAAGGTGCCGACCGTGGCAACACGGGGCTTGTCGGTGTACAAGCGCTGTCCGATTGCGTCGCGCAACGCCTCGGTAGACCGACTGGCGGGGCCCAAAGCCTTCCCGGGCCCGTTTGCTGCCCCGCGCCGCTTCCTGTAGACTGGCGGCGAATATCTTCCAATCCATTCATGAAGTCCGAATTCGCTCTCATTGATGCTTTTGCTCGACGCATTCGCCGCGCCGGCGCGCGGCCGCAGGGTGTGGTGGTTGGGGTCGGCGATGACGCTGCAGTTTTGCGGCCCGGGGCGCGCGAGGATCTCGTGGTGACCACGGATGCGCTCGTCGAAGGCGTGCACTTCGAGCGCCACTGGCTCTCCGGCGTCAACCTGGGCCGGCGCCTGGCGGCCGTGAACCTCAGCGACATTGCGGCCATGGGCGCCGAGCCCCGCTTTGCTCTGGTGTCGCTCGCCATCCCGCGCGGGACGCCGCAGAGCTTCATGGAGGATGTCGAGCGGGGAGCGGTGGCGATGCTCGCCCGCCACGGCGCACAAATCGTGGGTGGCAACGTGACGTCGACACGCGGTCCTTTGCTGTGTGACATGACCGTGATTGGCGCCTGCGCGCGCGGACGCGTGTGGCGGCGCGACGCCCGTGCGGGTGATGTGATCATCGTGGCCGGGGAATTGGGAGCAGCTGCGGCAGGTGTGCAGCTCCTGCGAACGGGTCACAAAGGTGGCGCGCTCGTGAGAGCATACACGCACCCGGTGCCACGACTGGACGTTTCCCGCGCCCTGTCGGGCGCGCGTCTTCGCGGCGCCATCGATGTCAGCGACGGTTTCTCGAGCGATCTCATTCATATGTGTGAGGCGGGCGGTGTGGGGTGCGAAGTTCAGGCGCAAGCGTTGCCCATTGGACGCGGCGTGCGCGCCTTCTGCCGCGCCCGGGGAAAAGACCCTGCGGATTGGGCGCTGCATGCCGGAGAGGACTACGCGCTGGTCCTGGCCGTGGCGCGCAAGAACACCGCCGACGTGTGTCGGGTGCTGCGCCGTGCCCGAATACGTTCTGCCATCGTCGGCAAATTCACGCGCGATCGCGGGGTTTATCGCATCATCGAGAGTGGATCGCGCGTACGTCAATTTCGTCCCGGCGGGTGGGACCACATGAAAAACGGCCGGCGCGATGCGCGCGTAGCCACCAGGCCAACAACCAAGGCTCGCCATTGAAAATCCACGTTCCGCACTGGCACATCGAGCGCAAAGGATTCCAGTACACCACTCTCGGTGTGCTCACGATCTCGTTCGCGCTCATGGTGGTCGCGGGCCTCGAGAACCGGCCCGCACCGTGGGCGCCGTTCTATGTCATCTATGCTGCGCTCGCCACACTTCTGCCGCTCAAATGGAAGACGTTCGAGTTCGGATCGGTGCGTCGAATCCGCTGGTGGATGTGGGCCGCGTGTCCGGTCATCGCCATCCTGCTGCAGGCCATTTGCAGCGTGCTGCTCAACATCGTATACGCGCGCATCGTGGTGGGATTGGGCGGGCCGGAGCGGCTGGGCAATCCGATCATCGGCGTGCCGGCCATGTTCGACGCGTTGTATCACGCCGCCGCACCGCGATTGCACACCGATCCGCACACGGTGAAGGTGGCGTACCTGGGTTTTCTTGTTGCGTGGGCGGGCCTCGGCGAGGAGTTGTACTTTCGCGGCTACGTGCAGGGCGTGCTGCGCCGGCACCACTCCGCGCGCTATGCTATTACAGTCGCCACCGTGTTGTTCGCGGTTCGTCATTACATGCAGATGCTGCTATTGTTCCCCACCTATCCGGTATTCGCCGCCACGGCGTGGTGTGCCATGGCGATTCCATTGGGTCTTGTGACTGGATACCTGTACGAGAAGACCCATTCGTTGTGGATGCCGGTTTTGATCCATTATCTGTTCAACATCATCCCGTTTCTGGTGGGATGATGCCGAGAGGGATGCTCATGATTCGCAAGGTTGCTGCCGCTGTCGGGTTGTTGTTCATCACGGTTTCGATGTCGTCGTGCGGAAAAAAGGACGTGAACATCACGCCCCCGACGGTGGAGAACTATTCGTACGCCCGGCCCCATGAGGTCGCGGTGTCGCACATGGACATGAATCTCAGCGTCGACTTCGACAGGCAGTTGCTGACCGGCAGCGTGGGTTTCCTGCTCGAGAACAAGACCAGGGCGAGCGTCGTGACCTTCGACACATGGGCGCTCAACATCCGCGATGTCGTGCTCGAGGACGATCAGGGCAACGAAAAGCAGGCCAAGTTTGTGGTGGGCGATTCGCTCGACCTGATTGGCCGGCCGCTTTCCGTGGTAATCGAGCCCAATACGCGAAAGGTCACGGTCAAGTACCAGACGACGGCGGGCGCGCGTGGTATCCAGTGGCTCACGCCCGAGCAGACGGCAGGCAAGAAACTCCCGTACATGTATACGCAATCGCAGGCGATCCACGCGCGGTCGTGGGTTCCCTGCCAGGACACGCCCGCGATCCGGTTCACATACACGGCGAACGTTCACGTGCCCATGACGCTGATGGCATTGATGAGCGCCGAGAATCCGCAGAAGGTGACAGCCGACGGCAACTATCGCTTCGAAATGAAACAGCCGATACCGTCGTACTTACTGGCGCTCGCGGTGGGGAACATCCAGTACCGCGCGACCGGGCCGCGCACCGGCGTCTACTCCGAGCCCGAGACTGTCGACAAGGCGAAGTGGGAACTCGCCGATCTCGAGAAGATGGTGCAGGCGGCGGAGAAAGTGGGCGGACCCTATCGCTGGGGCCAGTACGACGTGCTCGTGCTGCCGCCGAGCTTCCCGCTCGGGGGCATGGAGAATCCGCGTCTTACCTTCTGCACGCCCATCATCGTGGCGGGTGACCGCTCCCTGGTGTCGCTGATCGCGCACGAGCTGGCGCACTCGTGGTCGGGAAATCTGGTCACGAACGCAACCTGGAATGACTTCTGGCTCAACGAAGGCTTCACCACGTACTTCGAGCGTCGCATCGATGAAGCCATCTACGGTCGCGAGTACGCGCAGATGCAGAACTCGCTGGGCATGAAGGATCTGAACGAAGAGTGGGACGAAATCGGCAAGGACAGCCCGGACTGTGCGCTCTACACCGAGTACAACGGGCGCAATCCGGACGAAGTGCCCACCATGGCGGCATACGAGAAGGCGAACCTGTTCCTCGAGATGATGGAAGACTCGCTGGGCCGTTCCAACTGGGACAAGTTCATGAAGCAGTACTTCGATACGTTTGCGTTCAAGACCATGACCACGAAGCATTTCATCCGCTACCTCAAGGACAACGTGTTTGCGGACGATTCGACGCGCTATGACGCGCTCAAGATCGACGAGTGGATATACAAGCCCGGCATTCCTTCAAATGCACCCACCATCGAATCCAAACGCTTCGATCAGGTCGACAGCCAGATTGCTGCCTTCAAGCAGGGCGTGGGGGCGAAGGGTCTGCACACGGCGGGGTGGAGCACGATCGAATGGCAGCGCTTCCTCAACAATCTGCCGCGCCCGCTGTCCGAAGCGCGCATGCAGGACCTGGAAGAGACGTTCGACTTCAGTCATCGAAATGCGGACATTCAGCGCTCGAGGTTCCCATCAGTAATCTCGGCCAAATATCAGCCTGCGTACCCGGCGCTGGAAAACTATCTTATGACCATCGGCCGGCGCTTCTTCGTGCGTCCCATTTATATGGAGCTCGCCAAGACCCCCGAAGGGCTCGAATGGGCGCGCGGGGTGTACAAGAAGGCGCGTCCCGGCTATCACCCCATGACCCAGACAGGTATCGACCTGGTTCTGTATCCCGAAAAGAAATCGGCCCAGTGAGAACTCGCGTACTCTGGTTCCTGATCCTTGCGCTCGCTGCTGCGCTGTGGATCGCGTGTTCGGACGACGGTCCGGTGGCGCCCCCGGCGGGCCCGCCCACCGTGCCCGACAGCGTTTCGTTCAAGGATCACGTCCAGCCCATCTTCACCGCGCGCTGCGCGGTCTCGGGCTGCCATGTTTCGCCCAACCCCCGCGCCGGTTTGAACCTCACCAAGGGTGTCGCCTACACGAACATCGTCAACGTACCCGCGACCGCGTTCAACGGCGTGCGCGTGACGCCGGGCGATCCCGACAATTCAATTTTGTATCTGTTGATCGCAAATGGCCAGATGCCGGCGAGCGGATCGCGGCTGACCTCGGTGCAGGTGCAAACCATCAAGAAATGGATCGTGAACGACGCCCTGGACAATTGAGAGGGTCATGACTCACGTTGGCGTGATCTCGGACACCCATGGGCTCTTGCGGCCCGAAGCCGTCGATGCCCTGCACGGATCGCAGTACATCGTTCATGCCGGCGACATCGGTGACGAAAATATTCTGAGAACGCTCGAGGCCATGGCGCCCGTAACGGTGGTTCGCGGCAATACCGACCATGAACCCTGGGCCCGGCGCATCCCCTACAGCGCGGTGCTCGACGTGGAGGGTGTTCGGATCTACGCCGTCCACGACATCGCACAGCTCGATATCGAACCGGGCGCGGCGGACGTCGACGTGGTAGTGTTCGGGCATTCGCACCGCCCCGGCATCGAAACCCGCGGTGATGTCCTATACTTGAATCCGGGCAGCGCCGGGCCGCGACGATTTGATCTCCCGATTTCGATCGCGCGTCTTACAATAGACGGTGGCGCGGCGCGGGCCGAGATCGTCAAGCTTAACGCCTCATAACGGAGAAGGATGCAAGGGATTCTGCAACGATTGGTGGACCACATGACGTGGGCCGACTCGCAGGTGCTGAGCAAGTTGCGCAGCGCGCCCGAGGACACGGCGGCGCTCAAGTGGTACGCGCACGTGCTGGCGGCGGAACGCATCTGGTACCTGCGGCTGAACGGGCAGGACTGGACCACGCAGCGGGTGTGGCCGGTGCTGTCGCTGGACGAATGCGCCGCGCTGGCCGAGCAGAATTCGGCGCAGCTGCGGCAGTACACACAACGTCTCACGCAGGACGAACTGGCGCGGGCGATTACGTACATCAACTCGTCGGGGGACACTTTTACAAACACCGTTTCCGACGTGCTGACGCACGTGGCACTGCATGGAGTGCACCATCGCGGCCAGATTGCCGCGTCGTTGCGCTCGAACGGAGTCGATCCGCCGGCGCTCGATTTCATCCGCTTTGCACGCGGCAAGTAGAGTTCTTCCCCTTGTTCATGGAGTCAAGATGAAGCACCTGAGGTTTGTAGTCTGGATTTTGCTGGTGGTTGTCTGCGCCACTACGATTCGCGACGCTGCGGCGTGCACCACCTTCTGCTACGCGGACGGCGGCACGCTGGTATTCGGCCGCAACTACGACTGGAACATTGGCGACGGCCTGGTGCTCGTCAACAAGCGCGGCGTGTCCAAGCGCGCGCTCGTCGATCCCGCGCCGGCGGCGTGGACGTCAAAGTACGGCAGCATCACGTTCAACCAGTACGGCCGCGAGTTTCCCACCGGCGGCATGAATGAAAAGGGACTCGTCGTCGAGTTGATGTGGCTGGATGAGGCGCAATACCCGGCCGGCGACGGGCGCGGCGCGTTGCCCACCCTGCAATGGATCCAGTACCAGCTCGACAACTGCGCGACGGTGCGCGAAGTGCTGCGCACCGATCGCCTCGTGCGCATCGCTTTCAACGGCGCGGCCAAGATTCATTTCCTGGTGGCGGATGCGACCGGCGCCGTGTCGACGGTCGAGTTTCTCAACGGTTTGATGATTGCGCACAGCGGCGATCACCTGCAGTATCCGGTGCTCACCAACGATACCTATGACCGCTCGGCGGAGTACGCCCGGAAGGCCGGCAAGAAGACGGGCAAGTCGTCGGGGTCGTCGCTGGACCGCTTTGCCCGCGCGGCGAGCTATCAGAAGAATGCGAAGACGGCGGATGAAGCGGTGCAGCACTCGTTCGCAATGCTCGATGATGTAGCGCAGGGCGATCATACCCAGTGGAGCATCGTCTACGACATCAAGGAACGTCGTGCCTATTTCCGCACGCGCGCGGCGCGCGAGATTCGCTGGATCGACATCGACGGCATGCCGCTCGAATGCACCACTCCGGTGCGCATGCTCGACATCAACGCCCCGCTCTCCGGCGACGTTGCCAGCAACCTCAAGACGTACACGGCCGACGCGAACATGAAATTGGTGCGCAGTTCTTTTGCCAATACTCCGTTTCTCAGCGGGACGTCGCCGGAGCTGCGCGACGAGCTGGCCAACTATCCTTCGGCCACTTCGTGCCGGACACCAGCCAATGCGAGCGGCGGAAAATAGGACTTGAGCGTTCCCTTTGATGTGCACTCCGCGGCCCTGACCGTGGCCATCGCGCTCCTCGCGGGCATGGTGGCGCAGTCGCTTGCCTACCATCTGCGGTTGCCCGGCATCGTCATCCTCCTCTTTTTCGGAGTTCTGCTCGGACCCGACTTCCTGGGCATCGTCGAACCGGAAGCGCTAGGCGACGGCCTGCATGTAATCGTCGGCTTTGCGATTGCAGTAATTCTCTTCGAGGGCGGCATGAACCTCGAATGGAAACAGCTGCGCGCTGAAGGACCGACGATTCGCCGGCTGGTGACGCTCGGTGGCATAGTCACGTGGGTCGGGGCCTCACTCGCGGCCAAATGGATCATGGGCTGGGACACGCGCTTTGCTTTCCTGTTCGGGTCACTTGTTATCGTCACGGGACCGACGGTGGTTTCGCCGCTGTTGCGCCGGATTCGCGTGCGGCGCAACCTGCAGACCATTCTCGAAGCCGAAGGTGTTTTCATCGATGCCATTGGCGCCATCATGGCGGTGGTGGCATTTGATGTGGTCTTTGTCGACAGCGTGGGTGTGGGCGCGGCCGTGCTGCAGGTCCTCGTTCGCCTTGGAATCGGAGCACTGGCGGGCGTCGTGGGTGGCGGGCTGATGGTGCTCCTGCTCCGCTCACGCCGGCTGATTCCCGCCGGCATGGAAAAGGTGTTCACGCTCACGATGGCGTGGGGCACTTTTCAGGTCAGCAATGCGATCTCGTCGGATTCGGGAATTCTTGCCGTCATCGTGGCCGGCGTCATGCTTGCCAACGTTGCCAACGAGACCACGCGTGGTGTACGCGAATTCAAGGAGCAGCTCACCGTCATGCTGGTCGGCATGCTGTTCATTCTGTTGGCGGCGCAGGTGCGCGTGCTCGAGGTGATGTCGCTCGGTGTGCGCGGTCTCGCGGTGGTGGCGGTATTGATGTTCGTCGTGCGACCGTTGTGTGTGCTCTCGTGCACGGTGAGCTCGGGGCTCAACGGACGCGAGAAGGCCTTTCTCTCGTGGATTGGGCCACGCGGCATCGTGGCGGCGTCGGTCGCGACTCTGTTCTACGCCTCCATGCAGCAACGCGGCTCCGAGGGTGGAGAAGCGATACGCGGCCTGGTCTTCCTGGTGATAGCCTGCACGGTGCTCGTGCAGGGGCTCACCGGCGAAATGGTGGCAGGATGGCTGGGTGTGCGCCGTCCGCGCGGGCAGGGTTACGTGATCCTGGGTGGCAATCCGCTGGCGGTGGAGCTTGCGCGCGTACTCAAGACCGGCGGAGAAGAATCGGTACTCATCGACGCCAATCCGTCACTGTGCAGCGAGGTTGAAGCCAAAGGATTTCGCGTGCTGCACGGCAACGCGCTCGACGAACGCATCATGGGGCGCGCCGACATCGAAACGCGCAAAGCCGTTATTTCACTGCTCCCGAACGATGGTGTGAATCTGCTCTTTTCGCGTCGCGCGGTGGATGATTACCGCGCCGATCGCGTCTACGTGGCGATGCACGGCGGAGCGATCAAGCCAGCACACATTTCAGAAATTCGTGGCCGCATCCTGTTCGGTTCACCGGCGGATGTGGACCAGTGGGCAAGCCGCCTGGGCCGCGGCGAGGCACTGGTGGAGACGTGGAACTTTGCCGGCGTTCCCGATCCGAAAGCCAATGCCAGCATGCCCGTCCCGAAGGAGGCGCGCACGCTGGTGTTGCCCCTCGCCATTGCCCGCGGCGCGACGGTGCGCCCCATGGATGACCGCTACGAGCCCAAGAAAGGGGATGTGGTGACGTGGCTGCTATTCAGCCGCAAGGAAGAGGACGCGCGCGCCTGGCTGCGCGCGCATGGATGGATCCGCGACGATTCCTGATTGCGGCTACGACGTAACGGGTAGCCTCGAAGTCAGTTCGCCAAGACGCGGGCCCATCAATCCCACCGCCAGCCCGACACCGGTTCCGTACGCCATGTGACCAATGACGTGCGCCCAACCCACGGCCGGTCCCGCCACGCGGAACTGTTCCAGCGGGTGTTTCTCCGCGATGGCCATCAGAACGAACACCATCGCAGCGCCGTGCATGGTTCCGATGGCGAGACCGATCTGCATGATAACGAACCAGTTCGAGATTCCCGTGGCGCGCAGGATGAGCAGGTACACGAAGGCAAAGAAGATGCCCGCGAGAAAGTGCAGGACCAACCCGGGGAAAAGCGCGTTGTCATAGCGCTTGGTTACGAGGCTTCCCAGGGCGCGGATCATGTCCGCATTGGCCCAGGCGCGCTCGTGGATGAACCACATGACCAGCGACATGCCAACGGTGCCGGTCACACCGGCGACGATCGCGAGAATTACAAACATGTGCTTACCTCGCTTTCGCCAAAAAGTTAACACCCGCAGGGGGGCCGGTCCAGACCTGGTTTGGTTGCCTCTTTTCGCTTTGCGTCAGTTTTGCGATCATGGGCGTCGATGTCGCGCATTCCCGAATGGCTCCTTCGTCTTCCCATCGCGCATCGCGGCCTGCACAACGCCTCCCGCGGCGTGATCGAAAACTCGCTGCCGGCGTTCTGGGCGGCGGCCCGTGCCGGCTACCCGGCCGAGCTCGATGTTCGTCTGCTTGCCGATGGTGAAGTGGTGGTATTTCATGATCAGAATCTCGACCGCTTGACCAACGAGAGCGGAGCCATTGCGTCGCGCACGGCGCGCGACCTTGAGCGTGTGTATCTTTCCGGGGCCGCGAGCGCAAGCGACTCCAATCCGGATGACGCGCGCATTCCGCTGCTGCGCGATGTTCTGGACTTGATTGCAGGCTCGACGGCGCTGCTCATCGAAGTAAAGAACGAGGGCGATGTGGGCGCGCTGGAGGATGCGGTAGTCGCGTTGCTTGCCTCCTACCGAGGCGCATATGCCGTGCAGTCATTCCATCCCGGTACCGTGCGCTACTGGCGCGAGCACGCACCGCAGGCCCCGCGCGGTTTGCTCGCCGGTGATTTTCGCGACGAAAGGATCGACGAAGCAACGCGACAGCGTCTTCGCGACATGGAAGCCATTGACGAGTGCGACCCCGACTTCCTCGGCTACGATATCCGCCTGCTTCCGAACGCCGTCGTCGACAGGCAGCGCGCCGCAGGTCGGCGCGTTCTGGGATGGACCGCGCGTTCGCGTGGGGATGCCGAGCGCGCGCGCGCGCACTGTGACAATCTCATCTTCGAAGGTTTTGACGCCGAATTCCTGAGGACAAACCGATGAAGCGTATCCTGTTGTTGCTATGCGTCGGCGCGGTGCTGTTCACCGCGTGCGCGCGCGAAAAAAAGCCGCCCAACATCGTGTTGATCACCGTCGACACGCTGCGTCCCGATCGACTGCACTACGGCGGCAATCCGCGCAACACCAGCCCGCGCCTCGATCGTCTGGCAAAAGAGGGCGTTGTTTTCACACGCGCCACCAGCGTGGCGGGCTGGACGCTGCCGTCGATGGCCACGGTCCTCACCGGACGCTATCCCAGCGAGCACGGCGCCACCGACTTTCATTGGTCGCTGGAGGCTTCCACGCCGACGTTGGCATCGATTCTGCGCGATCATGGTTACGACACTTATGGTTTCGTGAGTCACGTCATGCTCACCCCCACTTACGGCATGGGCGAAGGATTCTCGCACTTCGATTTCAGCGTGCTCAATGTGGGCGATCCGCATGAAGTTACCACTTCCCAGCAGCTCACCGAGCTGGCGCACACCGGCATGCGCAACGTCAAAGAGCCGTACTTCTTGTGGGTGCATTACTTCGATCCGCACTTCAAATACATCGACCACGATCGATTCCATTTCGGCGATGGCGACATCGACCGCTACGACTCCGAGATTGCGTTTACCGACTACTACCTCGACGACCTGCTCAAGCTGGTTGACCGCGACAACACGATCATCATCTTCACGGCCGACCACGCCGAGGAATTCGGTGAACACAACAGCGTGTACCACTACACGCTGCACGGTGAGGTGATGCGCGTTCCGCTCATCATCAAGGGGTCGGGAATCACGCCGCGCATCGACGATCAACCGGCGCAGCAGACCGATTTCATGCCTACCATTCTCAAGCTGGCGGGCATCGAGGCCCCGACCGGATTGCCGGGCCACGACCTGCTGGCGCCGCGCGATGCCAATCAGCCCCAGTTCCTCGAGCGCGACCGCCCGCCGCAGTGGCGCCAGCGTGGCGTTGTGCGCGGGGATTACAAATTGATTGTGATCGAAAACGCGGATACCACCCAGATTCCACCTGCCAGTCGCAATGAAGAAATCGTGGTGCGTAACGTTGTGCCCGGCATTTATCTGTTCGATACCGCGCGCGACCCCGGCGAGCGCAACAATCTGTTCACACCGTCGGACTCGACATCGCTGCGTCTGCTGGCACTGGTGAACGAACATTTTTCAAAAGCGCCGGCCCATGGGCCGCCGGTGCAGATCGATCAGCAGCTACTCGAGAAGCTCAAAAGCCTCGGTTACATTCACTGACGTCTGGAGGTCGAGCCATGCGTTACCCGTTCTGGACCGCCGATGTGTTCACCGACGGCGCCTTCGCGGGAAACCCGCTCGCCGTGGTGGCCGACGCGAGCGGCCTCACCACCCAGCAGATGCAGGCAATCGCGCACGAGGTCAACTTGTCCGAAACGACTTTCGTGCTGCCGCCGGAAAAACCGGAGCACACTTTCCGCCTGCGCATCTTCACTCCCGCCGAAGAGCTCCCGTTTGCCGGGCATCCCACGGTGGGGAGCGCGTTCGTGCTTGCGCACGCGGGACGTATCC
Organism: uncultured bacterium; assembly: GCA_964621155.1. GTDB lineage: Bacteria > Krumholzibacteriota > Krumholzibacteriia > WVZY01 > JAKEHA01 > JAKEHA01. Next base: position 11,856 of record CAZULB010000005.1, read on the forward strand.
AGTTGAAAGGCGATAAGACGAGCATTGTGTTCGGTGAGAACGTGGGCCCGGTGCGCCCCAGTCGCATGGAAGTCGAAGCCGATGCGGCACATGGGGCGCTTACCGCGGTGCGGGTGGCGGGCCCCTCGGTAGTTATGAGCGAGGGCCACCTCCAGCTTTGAGCCCTGGCCGTAAGCTTCAAGGCAACACTTTTGTCGGCCGTTCCGGTATAATGGCGCAGTCCCGGAACGATGGATCCCGCGTCTTTTGGGCCGCCTTCTTTCCGACAAACTTTTCTGGTTCTGACAGGTAGTACACCCGGATGTGTTTCCTCGCCCGCCTCACATCCGGTTGACGTCCCGCCGTCCGGCGGGATCCGGCGAGGCATAACGTGGAAGGGTTCCATGCGCCGGCCTGGCACGGGGCTCGGCCTCGCCATCTCGCGCGGTCTCG